>JBBTWW010000036.1:0-18932 GCA_038062595.1 Patescibacteria group bacterium
TCTGAATAAATAATCTCCATTACATCCTTTCCATACAACTCTTCACAGCCGAATTCAAAAGCTTCAATTTTCCAACTATATTCAATTCGAAATCTGTCTTTAGCTTTTTCGTAAAATATTTTCAACTCACCCTTTTTAATTTTTTCTTTCACTTGCTTGGCGGTTTTCATTGACTCAACACCTCTGCGTCTAAATCCGCAGTGTGGGCAAGTTTTGGAGGTAAATTTTGCATCCGTATAAAGAATCGCACCCATTTGGTTACCCCAATATTTGATTGCCCTATTTTCAGGTGTTAACTGTAAGGCATTTCTCACTCCATTTGGGGTTTTCGTCAAAACCAAATAATTCAACTTATCCACTAAGGCATTTTCCAAACGCTGATAAACCCCTTTTTCAATTCTAATACTACGATCTCTTTTAAAACCATGATTAAGTTCTTCCAAGCATACCATAGCGTTGTTATTCACCATCAGTCGTGCGATATCATTAACAACATTTGAAATGTATCCCGATTTTAAATCTTTTATGCCTTCAATTTTAGTCCAAGAGCGTCGCGCCATCATTCTTTCCTTTTCCTTAATATCCAGCTTTTGACGATAATTGATTGACTGTTCGTTTTCTTTACCACTTTTATCTATAAGTATATTTGAGCCGACCTCGTTCATGGATGTTGGATTTCCACAGATCTTTCCTTCACTATCGAGCAAGCAATAATAAGCTAGTTCTTTTTCTCCTCGATCAATACCGAGTATTTTTACATCCTCATTTCTCTGTATGTATTCCTGAATCTTGTGGTTAATATTGCCACCATCACTTATGTTATTAAGTACAACCGAAACATGAAAAAAGATTTGATTTTCCGTAAATCGTCTTTTTTTATTTGGCAGTTTATTTGTTTTCGGATTCCTTAAATCCTTTCTCTCCCATTGGTCGATTTTGTAATCGTCAATTTTTCCTCTAAAGAAAACCTCAGCTCCACCTGAGAGTTTAAATATAGGATTTTCCTCATTTTCTTTAGAAAACAATCCTTCAAAGAATAATGTGTGAAGATTTTTTGTACTTTTTGCGTCTTTTGTTGGAGAAAAATCTTTACAGTAAATTTGGAAGGGAAATAATTCTTTATCTTGAAGGATATTATCTTCTTTTTGGAGATCCATTTGTCTAAATGAATTCTTATAAAAGAATGGTTCCAATTTTGTTATCTCGTAAACTAATCTGTCAGAGCCAAGAAAACTTGTTTTTGTCACATTTTTTTTCATCATTTCCTTAATACGATTTAGGAGATAATCTCTATCCTGCCTATAGTCAAATTTATCATTACCAAATACCTCTTTAAGTATTTGAATCACTATATCTTCTTTTGCTTGGATTGTTTTTTTGTTTCTATATTCAGAAAAAGAAATACCGTCAGTTTTCTTAAGAAAATGTTCATTAAACTTGTTCGCGTCAATTCCAAAGCTAAACTTCCCCTGCCCAATCATCGCCTTAATATGATTAAGCTGCACTTCCGTTTTTGGAAAATCCAATACTAGGTTTTCATCTATAATCTGTTCTATATTTCTAATCAGAATAGCATTATCAGGATTACTCCTATCTTCATTATAATCATTACCAAATTTCCCCTTATATACTGATCCAAAAATTGTTTGTCCTTTTTGTTGGTAGTAATCCATTATTTCATACTCATTCAGAGTATTATGAATAGGACTGTTTTCGTCACTTGGTCTACCAATAATTAATAGATAATAATTAGCCTCTTTTTTCAAAATTCGACATTTATAATCAGTCGTTTTATATGCCCAGCCACCCAATAAAGTTTGCGTGTCAAAATTCAGCTTGATTTTCTCCAGCTCGTCAGCCCTCTTGGTGATAAAATTTCTAATAGCGTTAAAAAGCGGCACGATTTTATTATTCTCCTTATACTTATTTACAGTGCTGTTAATTTGATCGCTAACAACTCCTTCCGGCACGGAAAACAAGGCAAAAAATCCGTTAAGATCAGAAACCCTTGAGCAATATTCGTTGATTGCTTTTTTACACTCGAAATCTTCATCTCGTGCTAGTTTTTTCTTATTTTTAATAGATTCCTTGAGTTGCTGAAATGCCTGCTCAAAACTTTCCTGTTTTGTTTCTATACTTTCGGCAAGATTTTGCGTGAAGTTCTCTTTAGAAAATTTTTCAAGCAAAAGCTCATCCACCCGTTCGCCTTCCTCTCTCGATTTATCGAGGGACGCTTTGATTTCCGAGATTTTATTTTTGTCTTCAACCTCTTTTCTGCTTAATAACTCCCTACCGTTCAAAAGTGAGTTGATATCGAATTTCAAGAATGCAATGAAATTTTGGAAATTATCTACATCTTCTTTGAATACGCCCGCACTAACTAAGGAAAATAAATCACCTTTTCTGCTTTCAAAGTCAAAACAAAACCACCCTCGCTTAACGGCATCAATGAAATCTTGCTTTGTTTCTCCATCCAAAAGCGTTTTAATTTCTTCCAAGGATATATCTATTTTCGTAACACCATCCGTATCTCTAAAATCATCTTCTTTTTTACTCTTACCTTCATCGGCGATCTTATTTTGACGATAGTATAAATCTCTCAAATATGACCAAGAGCCAAAATACTTGTTACAGAAAAAACGCAGCTGATTTTCATTAAGATAGATATCATCAAAGTTGTCTTTGATTCCACCATCGCTTAAAAAACTTTTAACAATATCAAACTTTTCTTTGCTGTGTTTGTAAAATTCATCTAAACCGTTGATAAAATCCTCATCGTCAACAAACTCTTGAATGTAAATATCTTCCTCTCCTTCCGGTTTATCGCTAAGAAGAAGCTGCTTAAATAAGGGTTTGAGATATTTTATTTCTTTATCTTTAACTTTATTTTCATTAAAAAATTTGTTTAGCTCTGCAATTTTTGCATTATATGTATTTATGTCAGCTTGAAGCAGGCAATGAATATAAAATTTTGGATCAAACACGCCAATACTCACCTTTTCCATAATATCTTTCCCTTGAAAATCCTGCGTTTTTAAATTTTCCTTATTTTTTTCAGCCCAAACAGCATTCCGAACAAAAATCTCAAAATTTTCATCCAAAATTCTTGTAGTCAATTGTCCGGCATTTGCTTTCTTTATTTTTACCTCTCCTTCAGAACCTTCACTCTCTTCTTTTCTACCATCATCCTTGTATAGATTCCCTCTAATTTCATTAAAGTTTTTGAAATAAGTAGACCAACCCTCAAAGTAATCAGTTAACATCCCTTCCTTTTCTTCCCCATTTTTACAATACTTAATATTACTTAGCTTATATTTATTCTCTCCATTCTTATCATTTTCTATTCTTTCCTGAATACTCTTATCTTTGATTTTTTCCTCTAAAATCCTCAAAACATTTTGTGAAAGTAATATATTTTTTGTACCATTTGCAAATCCCTTTTTCTCGTCATCGCCACCTTTGATCTTCTCTTTTTCCTCTTTATTTCCCTTTTGATAAGTTTTCAACCTACTTTCTAAATAACCATGATATGTTTTCGCGATTTCTAGAAAAACACCCCCTTTCCCTTTATTGTTTCCAAAAAACTTAGCAATTCTTATTTTTTCAACATTAATATTTTCTACATAGCCATCCTTTTGTTCATCATCCTTACAAGACTCGAAAGATTTATAACTTTTAAAAAGTTCAGTGAAATCAATAGCGTTATCGGTCTTTACTTTTTCAAGTGCGCTTTTGATAAAAAGCTTGTGCAATTCCGTTAGGTAGTATTTCAAGGCCTTATATCGCTTTTTTCGTTCAATATCTACTCCAAAAATATTCTGCTTATTATGAGTAAAAAACTTTTCTATTCTATCCTGTCTTCTAATTTGCTCATCGTTCTCATATTCCTTATCATCCTTGATTTTATTTTCTTGTTGTTTCGTTAGTACAGGAATTAAAGAAAACCTCAACGTCTTACTCAACGAATACTTCCCCGTAAACTCATTAAATATTAATTTTGTCATGATTTTTAAAGTTAAGATTTAATAATTATAGTGAATCTTCATCAGGGGCTTCCGGTAATTCCATGAGTTCCAGTCCCTTGATCTTCGGCATGGCTGTGTGACCGATTTGGCCCTGCATCGCGCCGATTATGTTGGCCGTGCCCGTGAGTAATTTTTGAGCTTGTTTTTCACGCATAGCCCAAGACCGTTCGTATACCACACGTTCCTTTACTATTTGTTCGCGCATATCTATATATGTCTCTACCATAGATTCAATCTGCTGTGCAAATTCATGACTGGTGACAAAACTATATAGTGAATCCGCTTTCGTTCCACGATCCTCTACAAGTGCTCTTTGTCTTTCGACATCAAGAAGATTTTTTCTAAGGAGTGTTGCAAGTGGAACCGCAAAGCCGGGTTTTGCAACCCAAATCCCATTGTATAGGGCGATATCTTGCTTTGCATCACTTGGCATGACTTCTGTAATTAAAACAGGAACATTGGCTTTTGCAGTACGGCAATCTTCTTTAAGCTTTTCGATCCAACCATCCGACCAATTTTTTGTGCGCTTGGTTTCCCATAAAATTACTCCGCATATGTTTCCGCGAGGACTTCTAACGGTTTGTTGTATATCCGCACCTTTTACGCCTTTGGCTACAGGAGATATTTCGTCATCTGTGAAAACTGCTGAAAGAGTTTGCTCCAAGTCAAGTTCCATAACTTCTCCTTGTGTTTGCATAGAGCCTTGATTAGCCTTCCTTTGAGCTTCCGCGAGTGATTTTTCAGTATCTGATAATTTCTTTTTGTATTCATCTATGACGAGGCGTTGTTTTTCATTTGCGCTTTTTTCAGCTTCCTCTCGAATTCTCTTTTCTTCAATTGTAAATTTCTTCTGCATTTCCAATTCTGCATTTTCGCTAGATCTCCTAATCTCTCGTAATTCTTTCGTTGATAATTTTAGCTGTTCTCTTAATTCTTTGTTTTCTTCCCTTTCTTCGTCAGTCTCCTCTTGTGCGTCTTTCATTCCCTCCTCAAATTTTTGTTTGGCTCGTTCGAATCCCTTACTGTCTGCTTCTTTAAGACGTTTTTCAGCTTCAACCTCAGCCTCGCGTTTGGCTTCTTCCTTCACTATCTGAATTTGTTTGTCATAATCTTTATTGGCCTCTTTGCGCGCTTCTTCTTTTATGTCGTGTAACAAAGCCTCGTCAATGGAGATTCTATTGCCGCAATTTTTACAGGTTATGACTGGTTGCATATTTTATAAGAAATCAAATAGGGACGACGGTTGTCGCCCAATAGGTATGCTTACCAAACGGTTAAGCGCTACTGGTTACCGTCGCCCCTGTTTGGCCGTTAGCAACTTAGGACGAAGGTTTTAGCATACTATATTGAGCGACAGGGGCATTCTTCTATACCTTCGATCAAAAGTCAAACTATTTTTACTAAAACGCATCTGGAGTAACCATCCAATGATAGTTTTTTTCTGGGCGACTCTTTTTTCGTGGTGCAGACTTGTCCATAAATCAAATAATATATTAATTCTGTCCTTCGCCATCAATTAATGGCTTCTTGCTCTTCTTCAAGCGTTTTTTCGATTCTTTAATATGTTGAGGGGTTTGTAATTTTTCCGGCATCGTGCCGCCCAGTTCCTGAATGGTTTGACGGATTTTCTTGCCGACGGAATAGTGCGTCTGGTTTGCCTTACTCTCCCCCTGAATATTTTCACGCTTTAACTTTGCCTGCGTCTGCGTAGCACGGAAAAGGTTGGCTGCAAGCTCTTCACTGCCCATATGATCGAGGATAACCTCATTTTTTTTGAGCTTCTTTTTTGCCTTAATATCTTTCTGCCTCATGCCTGCGTACAAACCCATGTACCCGTAATCATGAAAATTGGCGTAGTTCATGACTCCTGCTTCTTTTGCAGCTTTTACAAGATTTTTGTTGTGCTCCTTAATTTCACCCCGAAGCAGTACACGCTTATTATCTTCCATTAACTGTTCGTGTATCTCCTGTTTTCGCGTTTGAATGGCAAAATAGGTCTGGGCAAGGGCTATCTCTTCCTTACGAGGATCACCATTTTGGGCAATCAAATAGCAAGCGTAGCGTGAAAGATGATAATCATTAATTTCTCGCATAGCTGATTTTGCTGTACCGGACGCGATTTCTATCATTTTGGCGGCGCCGCCAAAATGATCAGATACCGCTTGATGACTGGCTTTACAGGATTCTTGTGCTTTCTCAATAACACCTTCAAATTTTCTCCATTCAACATAGCCGAGAGGTGCCATCAAATCTCTTGCGCTCCAATATTCTTTGCCGTATTCATTTACTTTTTTAATCTGTTCAAAAATATTGTTAGTCATAACTTAGGGTTAATGGTAAATCCAATATTCGCAAGCTCCTTCATTTTCTCTTCGAAATTCTCGAGTTGTTTTTGGCGATTTGCCATGTGCGCTATTCTTTAAGAATTATGAAAACATAACTGTTTTTCAAACAGACATCTGCGCTAACTTTTTCTCCAGCTTGGCGAGTTTTTCTTTTTCTGTGGCTTGTTTTTCGCGTTGTTCGGCGACCAACGCAGTGGGCGCGTTCTTTATAAAGTTTTCATTTGAGAGCTTTGTGTCCAGAGAGGACAGATACGATTTTAAATTTTCCACTTCCTTTGAGAGGCGCACACGCTCGGAGGCGATGTCTATTATCCCCTCAACCGGAATGTAGATCTCGATGCCGCAGGAGAGGAATTGGCTGAGCGCGTTATGCACTTTGTGGTCGCCGGCTTTGGTGAGCTGGTGGAGCTCCAGCTCTTCCAGTCTGCCCAGGCGGATTATAGGTTCACGCTTCGCTTCCAGGAGGGAGAGGTGCTTTTTTGACGCGTAAACTATTGCGTTTAGCTTTTGCCCGGCCTCGATGCCGCTCTCCTGTCTCATACTGCGGATAGCAGAGATCGTGTCGATGATCGCCTGCATGTCGGCGGCGTCTTTTTTGAAAATCAGATCTTTTTGAAAAACCGGCCACGGCTCGCCGATAAGCATTTTTTCTTCATTCAGCTCCTTCCACAGGGCTTCTGTCACAAACGGCACAAACGGATGGAGCATCTTCAACACAGTCTTCAGTACATATATTAAAACTGGGAGATTTTTATGTTCCCCTTTTGAAATCTCGAGATACCACGCACAGTACTCTCCCCACGTGAAGTCGTAGATCTTTGTGCCGGCCTCTGAGAATTGGAAGTTTTCGAGGTGATTGGTTACATCCTTTATCAGCTCCTGCGTGCGTGTCAGAATCCATTTGTCCGCCAGCGAAATTGCGGCAGTAGACTTTAATTCTTGAGACATGGGACGGTTGAGATCTTCTTCTCCGATATTTAGCAGGGCAAATCTCGCGGCGTTCCATATCTTATTCACAAAGTTGCGATAGCCGGCGATTTTTTCTTCATACAAGCGCACATCGTTGCCGGGAGCGGAGCCGACGATCATGCTGAGACGGAGAGCGTCTGCGCCGTACTTTGCAATCATGTCGAGCGGGTCGATGCAGGTCTCAGGCTTTGATTTGCTCATTTTTTCTCCCGTACGTGTGCGTACTAGGCCGTGGAGATAGACTGTCTCAAATGGAATCTCACCTATGGCGTAGGTTGCCATGAGAATCATGCGGGCAACCCAGAAGAAGAGTATGTCGTAGCCGGTCTCGAGCACACTGGTAGGATGGAAATAACGCAGATCGGCTGTATCATCCGGCCAGCCCAGAGTGGAAAAAGTCCACAAACCGGAGCTGAACCATGTGTCGAGAGTGTCGGGGTCCTGTCGAAAGTTGGAAGAACCGCAGTATTTACATTGCTCAGGTGCGCTTGTGCCTACAACCGGTTCTTTGCAATCGATTTTACAGGCCTTGTCTTTGTCGCCCACGCAGTACCACACCGGCACCTGGTGTCCGTACCAGATCTGTCTGGAGATGCACCAGTCGCGCAGGTTATCGATCCAGTGGAAGTATGTTTTGTTAAAACGATCCGGCAGTATGGTGATCGCATTTTTTTCTACGGCGTGCCGCATGAGTTGCTTGAGTGTAACTTTTTGTCCATCCCGTATGCCCTTTATCGGTCGGCGGTTGGATTTTTTGAATTTGAACTCTTTATTCACGTCGACAAACCACTGCTTTGAAACCAGCGGCTCTATCGGCGTGTCACAACGATAACAGACGGATAGATTGTGCATATAGTTGTGGTCTACGCTCTCGATTAGGCCCCTGTCCTGCATTTTTTTCACAATCGCCGCGCGTGCATCGTGAGCATTTTGTCCTGCGAACTCCCCTGCTTCGGCTGTGAGATTTCCTTTTTCATCGATGATGGAAATAATAGGAAGGCTATTGCGTTTTGCTATATCAAAGTCGACGAATGAGTGCGCCGGCGTGATGGTCATCGCACCGGAGCCAAACTCCGGATCGGCGGCAGGGTCAGCGATAAATGTGGCTTCTACATTACCGTTAATCCATGGAACTTGAAGTTTTTGACCGTGATAACTCTTGTACCTCTCGTCATCCGGATGAACTATGATCACCTTGTCCTGGAACTTCGTCTCCGGACGGGCGGTGCCGATTATTACCGGGCCATATTTAATATAGTAGAACTTTGTGTGTTCTTCTTTGTACTTCACCTCGTCGTCAGCCAGTGTGGAACTGCATCGCGTGCACCAGTTTACTATGCTGTCTCCGCGATAGATGATGCCGTCCGAGTACATTCTCACAAAAACCTCTCTCACCGCACGGCTGAGCCCCTGGTCGAGAGTAAATCGCTCTCTGCTCCAGTCTACGGATGCGCCCATTTTTTTCACCTGAGTCTTAATAGTACTGCGTGACTGTTCTACGAATTTTTCTACTTCTTCCATGAACTTTGGTCGGCCGAGTTGGTGCCGTGTTATCCCCTTTTCAGCGAGCAGTTTTTCCACCTTGTTCTGCGTAGCTATACCCGCGTGGTCGGTGCCCGGGATCCACAGGGAGGGTATGCCTTTCATCCTGTGATAACGGATCATGATGTCCTGGATGGCCAGCATGGTGGCGTGCCCCAGATGGAGGGTGCCGGTGGCATTTGGCGGTGGAATCGATATGACAAATGGCCTTACCCCTTCCTGGATAATAGGCGTAAAAAGACCGCTTTCTTCCCATCTCTGATATAGGGCGTCCTCGTAACTCTCCGCTGTGTATGTTTTTGGTATGTCCGGCATGAGAAAACTTGGAAAAACTTTTGAAAATTACGCTTGCAAATTTCCTATTTCTTCATTAGAGTACGTCTGCTTTGCTCTTTGTTCAAGCTTTTATTTCAGTAAGTGGATGATAATCCTGTCCGGTCCCGCGTTGCGTGACTAGATCTGCTCCACTTGCGTTAACCTTTTAAGGATTATGCCTACGCTTAAGCGCGGCTCTGCCGCGGATTCTGTTTCCGAGAAAGATATTAAGGAGATGCTCGACGCAGCATGTCATTTTGGTCATCGCGTAGAGCGGTGGAATCCCAAGATGCGCCGCTACCTCCATGGTAAGCGCAACGGGGTGCACATCTTTGATCTGGCTCAGACAAAGGTAGCACTTGATGCGGCCTGTGCCTTCCTCCGTGAACAGGCTTCGACGGGTAAGGTAGTGCTTCTCGTATGTACGAAGTTGCACGCCGCCAAGCTAATCGAAAAGACAGCAAAAGCCGCCGGAATGCCGTATGTGACGCGCAAGTGGCTTCCAGGTCTGCTCACTAATTATGACACCATTCGTAAACGCATTTTGTTTTTAAAAGAGCTGAAGGACAGCGAGAGACTCGGTGGTATGGGCAAGTATACAAAGAAAGAGATGTTTAAATTAAAGAAAACAATTACAAAACTGGAAAACGCGCTCGGCGGGGTACAAGAGATGCTAAAGAAGCCAGACGCAGTTTTTGTTGCTGACATCGTACGTGATCGCAATGCTGTTCGGGAGGCTTCTCTACTTGGCATCCCTGTCGTAGGTATTGCCGACTCGAATGCCGATCCGGACAACGTCACCTATCCTATTCCCGGAAATGATGATGCGATCAAGTCCTTAAAGTTCTTCGTTGAAAAAATTGAAGAGGCGTTAATTGTGAAAAAATAATCCATTTTAATCCCCTCTGCTCATGACGGACAAGGAAACCGAGTCTCAACCCTCTGCTCAAGTCGCCGAGTCAGTACAGCCAGCGCCAGACAATGAGGAAAAGCTCTTTGCGGCAATAGGATACATTGCCTTTTTGTTTATCGTTCCACTTATCGTAAAGCCAAAGAGTAAATACTGCCAACTTCACGCGAAGCAGAGTTTGGTTATGTTTCTAATCACATTCGTATATCTGATTGTCTTTTTGATCAGCGAGTTTATCGGCTCTATTCTCACCGTCGCTCTTTTTGCGCTCTATGTGCTGGCGATCTATCGCTCTTTCCGTGGTGACTGGTGGAAAATTCCTTTCGTTGGTGATGTTGCGGAGCATATTAATCTTTCCATGTTGCTTGGTGCCGCCTCGGGTGCGGCTGGGCATGTTGGTGGTCTGCAGGAAAAGGCGCAGGAAGTTGCAAAAAAAGTTACGAATGCAGCGCATGAGGCGGCACAGCAGGAACCAGATGATAAAAAATAATCTATTTATTTAATTTCAAAATTTCATGTCAGTCACTATCGATCAGATTAAATCACTTCGCGAGGTTACAGGCGTCTCGATGCAGGCGTGTAAAAAAGCACTTGAGGAGTCGGGTGGAAATGAGGAAAAAGCGATTGAGCTCCTTCGCAAACGCGGTGAGGCCAAGGCCGTAGATCGTGCGGCACGCTCAGCCGGCGAGGGCATGGTTGGAGTCTCGCATGTTGGCGATATCACCGTGTTGATAAAAGTTAATTGTGAGACCGACTTCAGCGCGCGCAGTGATGATTTCGTAGCTTTTGCATCCAGTGCGGCTCAGCGTATAGCAGAAAATGGAGGTAAGCCGATTGATTTTTCAAAAGAAGTAGTAGACCTGGGTGCGAAGATAGGAGAAAAAATAGAGATTGGAGAGCCGGTAGTACTACATGGATCGCCAATAGGCGTCTACCTGCACACAGACCGCAAGCAGGCTGGCGTGGTACATCTCAGTAGTGGATCAGAGGAGATCGCTCGCGACCTGGCCATGCATGTGGTTGCGATGCGTCCTGTCACTACAGAGCCTTCTGGTGTCGATGGCGCATTGATAGAAAAAGAGCGCGAGATCTGGAGTGAGGAGCTGAAGAAGCAGAATACGCCGGAGGCTATGTGGGAAAACATCATGAAAGGAAAGGAAAAGAAATTTCGTGAAGAGCGTGCGCTGGTAACCCAGGCATTTGTGAAAAATCCGGATATTACTGTAAAGCAGTATCTGGACCAAAGCGCGCCAGGGGCTGTTGTTTCGGCCTTTTGGCGTTTGTCGATTTGAGTATGAAATTCAACACTATCGAAGAAGCGGTTGCTGATCTGGCACGAGGAAAGATGGTCGTGCTGTGCGACGACGAAGATCGTGAAAACGAGGGTGATTTGGTATGTGCTGGATCGCACGTGAGTCCCGCGGTGATCAACTTTATGTTAAAACACGGGCGCGGGCTTATTTGCGCTCCAATTGATGATTCACGCGCCGCGCGGCTAAAGCTGCCGCTGATGGCGAGTGATCAGGAAGATCGCATGCTGGCGCACTGCAACTTTACTGTGTCGGTGGACGCGCGGCGCGGCGTCACCACCGGTATCTCGGCGGCCGATCGCGCACAGGCTGTAAAAACACTGCTAAATCCAAAGTCAAAATCACACGATCTGGTCCGTCCCGGCCACATGTTCCCGCTGATCGGCCGCCACGGCGGCGTACTCGTACGCACCGGCCACACCGAGGGCTCACTGGATCTCATGCGGCTCGCCGGACTACCGGAAGTTGCTGTTATTTGTGAAATTCTCGACGATGACGGCACTATGCTGAGGGGTAAGCGACTAATGGAGTTCACAAAAAAACACGAACTGAAGATAATTACGATAAAAGATCTAATTCACTACAGGCGCATGCGTGAAAAGCTCATTTACCGTGCTGTGGAGTCTACGCTGCCAACCGAGTACGGTGAGTTTCAGATGATAGTCTATAAGACAAAGATTGATGACTACGAACATATCGCACTCGTCAGAGGTACGATAAAAAAAGGAGATATAGTTCCAACCCGTGTACACTCAGAGTGTATAACCGGCGAAGTTTTTCACTCAAGAAAATGTGACTGCCGTGCACAGCTGGATACCGCACTGAAGTACATAGCATCAAAAGGTAGTGGAGTACTCATCTATATGCGACAGGAAGGTCGCGGAATAGGACTGGTGAATAAGCTAAAAGCCTACAATCTGCAGGACTCTCAAGGGTTGGATACGGTGGAGGCAAATGCAAAACTTGGATTCAAAGCAGATCTGCGCGAGTACGGCATCGGTGCACAGATTCTTGCCGACATAGGTCTATCGGAGATAGCCCTCATGACAAATAACCCAAAAAAGATAGTCGGTCTGGAGGGCTATGGATTAAAGATCGTTGATCGTATACCACTGGAGATCAGGCCGGACGACCGTACGCGCCGATATCTTGCGACAAAAAAGAAAAAAATGGGACATATGTTAAAATTCGTCTGATGGACAGGATATTTATGGAGCGCGCGCTTCTGCTTGCGGCGCGTGGAAAAGAAAGAGTCTCCCCCAACCCGGCGGTTGGTTGTGTTGTAGTAAAAAATGGAAAAATAATTGCCGAAGGTTATCATAAGAAATTTGGTGACGATCACGCAGAGATTGTTGCCCTAAAAAAACTGGAGTCAGACGAAGCGCGCGGTGCCACAATGTACGTCACCCTCGAGCCGTGCTGTCATTATGGTAAAACGCCGCCGTGTGTTGATGGGATAATTAAACGCGGAATAAAAAACATTGTCATTGCGATGAAAGATCCGAATCCGATAGTAAACGCGAGGTCAGTTCGTTTGCTTAAAAAAGCCTGCATTAATGTTGAGCTTGGCCTGTGTTCGGAAGAGGCACGTGCGCTCAACGAGGCGTATATCAAGTACATCACCACCGGGATACCATTTGTTACGTTAAAGATTGCAATGAGTCTGGATGGCATGATCTCAAAACAACGCGGGAAAAAAACCTGGCTCACATCTCCGGTGACGGACAGGTTTGTTCATAGACTTCGTGCAGAGAGTGATGCCATTATAGTCGGCAAGAACACGGTAATGATTGACAACCCACACCTCGGCTGTCGCTTGGTAAAGGGCAGAGACCCTCTCCGCGTGGTTCTCGGTGATAAAAAACAAATTCCAGGAAATTACAAAATCTTTCGTGATGATAATGTGTTCTTTTACACTGGCAGGGATCTCAGAGCTCTACTGCGCCGCCTTGGCAAGCGCTCTATCTCAACCGTGCTCGTGGAAGGCGGCGCGGAGGTATTCACCTCATTCGTCAACTCAAAGCTGGTTGATCGTATCATAGTGATATTCACCCCAAAGTTGATTGGAAATCCAAACTCCGTCCCGGCCTTCACCGACCGCATAAAAAACAAGATTTTTGTTGGCAAAACATCTATAAAAATCAGCGGAAAGGATGGTGTTTTTACCGGTGCTGTAAGTCACGAAAAACCTTAATACACCCGAAGTAGGCACCAGCGCCGACTGCTATTGATGTTAGTGTCTGTATCGTTAACTCCAGATAGGTGTCGATGTCATTGAAGAGCATGCCCGTGCCGACTTTTGCCACCTGGACTGCGAGGAGCATTATTGCGGATGCAAAGAGAAAATGCATAATTGGTCCGGCCGGTATGAGATCGCGGAATTTGACTGCGAGTTTTTTTCTCAAAAATATAAATAGAAGCATGCAGTTCAGGAATCCCGCTATCGCGTTTGCGGTAGCCAGACCGTAGACGCCCATAGAGAGGATTTGCGTGAAGTATAGGCTGAAGAGAATATTTACGGCCACGGAGCCAATGCTGATCGCTACCGGAGTTTTGGTATCCTTCCACGAGTAGAATGCGCGGGCCAGGAGAAATATTAGACTGTGTGCGGCCAGGCCGATGAGTAGAATACCGAGTGTGTTTGATGTTAGTATCGTATCTTCCCATGTGAACTTGCCGCGGCCAAAAACCAGACGAACTATTTGAAATCTTAAGGACAGCATGCCTAGCGTGGCAGGGATTATGAGAAAAAGCACTCTCTCTACATTTTCTGACACCACGCGGCTGAAGGCACTGATGTTGTTCTTCGTAGCCTCCCCGGCGAGTGTGGAAAAGCTGGCAATAGCCGCTGATATTCCGATTACGCCAAGTGGTAAACTTTGCAAATTAGTAGCGTAGTTCATAATAGTAATACTGCCCGAGATCAGCAGGGAGCCGATAAAGGTCTCAATCAGAAGGTTGAATTGCGATATGGAGAGTCCGATCACACGCGGTATGGTAAGAGCGATCATCTCGCGAAAGTCACGGCGCTGGTAGTCAAAATTCCATATGTATGAGAACTTGAGTTTGCGTAACGCCGGTAGCTGTACGCACGCGTGCAGTAGCGCACCGGCCACAACTCCCCACGCTATGCCGGTAACGCCGTAGTTTTTTGAAAAAAATACTATGCCGACGATGATGCTCAAGTTGTAGACGATTGGTGCGATCGAGTAGTAGATGAATGTTTGATGACTGTTTTGCAAGCTTTGGAAAAATGCGCTGATTGTAAAGAATATCGGCGATAGTGCCATGATGCGCGTTAGTGTGATGGTGAGCTCCAGGCGCTCTCCGTCAAAGCCAGGGACTAGTAGGGGGACGATTAGTGGTGCGAATAATGCTATCAGCGCGGATAGTGCAGTGATTAACACTGTTGATATCGTCAGTACCGCACTGCCGAATTGATTTGCTTCCGCTGTTTCATTTTTCTTCAAATACTGTACAAAGATCGGCACAAAAGCAGATGACAGTGTGCCGTAAACCACGAGATTGAATACCAGATCAGGAAGGCGGAATGCGGCGTAGTATGTATCCAGGTTATATATCCCCTGCGAGCCGAGTGCGCCAAAATTACTCGCCAGAAGATGATCGCGGGCAAGCCCAAGCACACGGCTGATCAGTGCAGAGGCACCCAGTAGAATGCTACCTGATATGATGGCTTTTCTCGACACCAGGCCATTCTACACGAAAGTTTTACAGGTTAGTATACCTTTACATAAGATACTTTTTATTGTATAATTAAAAGAATAAAAATACAAATAAACATATGTCTTTCTGGGGTACAGATCAGGTAGGGCGCCTGCTTAATGTCACGCGTAAGGAGTGGCCGAGGGTTTGGGTGTCCTGGTTTATCAACTTTCTTTTCAGATTTGGATTTGTGGTCGGCTGGTCGATGCTTACAGGTATGTTTGTCAGCCGGTTTGGAATAGAAAAACTGCCTATACTCTTTATCGTCAACAGCGTTTGTATCATCATCGGTACACTATTTTACTCCACGATAATAGAACGTATACGGCGTGAGTGGCTGATGATCGGCACAGTAATATCTGCCGCGATACTGCTCGTTGCGGCAACTTTGTTTATTAGTAGTAGCACCGTTCTATTTTTCAGTTTCCTGCTATTTGCAGAGTCTGTCCTTCTCACTCAGCTCAATATAATTATCATTTCGTTTCGTGAAGAGTTGTTCTCTCCGCTCGAGAGCGAACGGGTCTTTCCTGTCATAGAATCATCGGAGACGATCGGAGGTATCATAGCAGGTATCACGGTAACTCTCGGTGCGAGTTATTTCCCGGTCTACAAGTTGATTTTTATATGGGTGATCGCGTTGGTACTCATAGTGCCAATTATTCTGTATGCGAACCGTATACTCGCGACACTGCCGGGGCTTGAGGAAAATGACGAGACCGATTTGGAATCAGACGATTCAGAATGTGGTCTATTGGCGCGTGTTCGTAGCGGCATCGATAGTATTCGAAAAATACCTTTTCTAAAAGGATTGCTGGTCGTGATTCTGTTGCACTGGCTCTTTGTAAATGTTTTGGAGTTCCAATATACCAAGGCGGTGGAACAGGTGGTGACCGATAATCACGAGGAGACGCTGGTATTTCATGAGTATGGGCGCATCTTTAACATCTCACTTCTAACCGACCCAGGCGGTGTTACGGGGGATCACAGTGTCGAAGTGGAGGCTCCTGCGGTAATAATACCAAGTGTCGAGAGCGCACTCGTAAAAAAGCTTGGTTCATTGCAGATACTCTTTGGTGTTCTGGCACTTGGCATGCAGCTTTTTCTCACCAGTCGCCTGCTTCACTCACTTGGAATAGTAGGAAGCCTGCTCCTCTACCCCGTGATCATGCTATTGAGTCTTGTTGGTTTGTTTTTAAAATTTGGATTTACTTCTGCTGTTATCACAAAGGCTAATTTTGAAATTGCAAATATTATTCAACGTAATGCGTATCACAGTTCGTACTACGCTTTGAAAAACAAAATACGCGAGCGTGCGCGTGAGTTTCTGGAAGGATTTATACGTCCAATTGGTGGAATAATCGGTATGGGAATACTCATATTCCTGCAGTCATCATTTAGCGGAAAAATCCTTACGGGGTGGATCAATATGATTCTGGTAATGATTATGTTCGTTATGTTTTTCGTACTTCTAAAATTAAAAGAGCGCTACACCCTACTCTCAAAACACATGCTTTTTGAAGAGAAAGACGAGCTGGAACGCTGGGATGCCGTGGAGATACTCGGACAGCATGGCCATGTCGGTAGTACGGATATATTAATTAATGCATTTAGAAAATTTTCCGATGATGATGAGTTGCGTGCAAAAATAATAAGAACCATAGGTGAGTCAAAAGACTTTGAGGCGCTTCCAATTATAGTCGATGCGTTTACAGATCCTTCGTACGAGGTGCGTTTTGAAGCCGTACGTGCACTGCGAAATTTCAAAGATATCGGTGAAAAATTCGATATCCAGCTTTTTTCCAGATATCGCGTAATTACCGCGCTAAAAGAGATGTTTTGGGAGGAAAAAGAGCCGCACATAAGAGAGGAAATCATTCGAGCATTTACTTTCTTAAAAGAGCCCGACACCGTACATTTTTTACTGGAAATACTGGATCAGCACGATCCTGTCCTGTCTGCGCAGTGTATCCAGGCTTGCGGTCATTTCCACGATCCGGCAGTTGCGCATTTTATCTTGCCATATCTGAATTCAAAATATCCGGACGTAAGGATCAATACGATGATAACACTGTGGCAGTTTCCGTCATACAGGATGATAGTCCAAAGCTATATAGAGCCTATGCTTGAATCAAATATTACGCATATAAAAGAACAGGTTTACCGTTTTGTAGCAGCTGTGAAATACGAAGATGCCATGCCATTCCTGCTAAATGACATACAGCATGAAGACTCCGGCGTGAAGCTTTATGCGGCGCTTGCTTTGGCGGAGATGGGACATAGGCACATCTATACCAATATTCTTGGATATTTGGAGAATGGGGATGTTGAGTTCGTGCACAAAGTGAAATACGCCCTGGAGTCTCTGTCTATTCCGGTTGCAAATCGCCTTCGCAGGATACTGTCTCAGGCGCTCTCGCTAAAGATTCACAATCTTCTGGAAAAACAGAATATGGAACATGGTAAAGAGTTTAGCGTGACTATTTTGGAACAGCTGAAAAAACTGTATGATGTACTGGATCATAAGAGGGAAGTTCATCGAATAGAAAGCATAATCGCACATCGCAAATAAAAGTTATTCTCTATGGAGTTTTTCAGAAAAAGCCTTCTAAATAAAGCAATGGGTGTCATCGCGGTCATGGTACTTGTGGTTATATCCATCCCCTATCTTCTTGATAAGTTCGGTCTTGGAGGGGTGAGCGTCATGATGGGCCTCGTCCTGCTATTTGCTTTGACGTGGTTCTGTTTTTATCTATACACGGTGGTGCGGCCGATGAGGACTATTACAAAAGAGATGAGAGCTCTGCTTGCAGGCAAGAAATATCATCATATTTACAGCGAATATCTGGATGAGTTTGGAGTAGTTGCCTATTTCTTTAACGAAGTGATCAAGAACATGGAGGCCGTATCAGCCGATGTTATAGAGGGCAAGCGGATGTCTTCCGAGCTGAATCTTGCGGCCGATATACAGAAGAAAGTTCTCCCTACCGGCATGCCTACGATACCAGGGCTGGATATCTGGGGGAGTACGCGCGCCGCGGCAGAGGTGGGAGGAGACAGTTTTGGTTTTATTACATATCACGATAATACATTCTGCTATGTTGGTGATGTTACCGGCCACGGCGCGCCAGCCGCGCTCGTGATGATGATGGTGAACACGCTAATTAATACCCTCTGCGAGGTATACCAGAGCGGCTACGACGTGGTAGTTCATACAAATCGCCTACTCAAGCCGCGCATTCAGCAGACCATGTTTATGACCATGGTGATGCTGCGTTGGAATGCCAAAGAACAAAAAATATACGTTACCGGCGCCGGTCACGAGCACGTGCTGGTATTCCATCGTGATAAAAAAGAATGCGAGATAAAACAAACCGGCGGTATTGCTCTTGGTATGATCCCGGACAACTCAAAGATCGTAAAGGAAGAGGTGCTTGCCGTTAGCTCAGGAGATCTGGTAGTCCTCTATAGTGATGGAATAGTCGAGGCAAGAAATACCGCAGGTGAGCAATTTGGTATCAAACGCCTGCAGGAGAGCGTGCAGAGACATGGGTCAGAGTTATCCAGCGCGGCAGATGTATTTACCGCGGTGTCCGCCGATTTTGCCTCATTCGTGGAAGGACAGACTCAAATGGACGATATTACGTTGATCATCATCAGACGTACGGTGTAATCTTGTGGCCGTATGCAGTCACTTTCAGATTTTGATTATAGGCTTCCGCCTGAGCGTATTGCCCATGAGCCGGTTACTCCGCGCGACAGCTCGCGAATGCTTGTCTTAAACCGCACATCAGGA
>JBBTWW010000037.1:0-3396 GCA_038062595.1 Patescibacteria group bacterium
TATCGACAGTGGCGTGATTTTCAAAAAGTTATTAAACGTGCGCAAGACTCTTGCATTACAGCAAATCACAATACAAACGATCATTTTGTGCAAGCACGCAAAATGATAAAAATAGCTACTGGAAGTCATGGAGAAACTAACAGAGAAATTGAAGATATGGAATTGACAAGGTACGCCTGCTACCTGACAGCACAAAATGGTGATCCAAAAATCAAGGAAATTGCCTTTGCCCAAATGTACTTCGCAGCTCAAACAAGAAAACAGGAGCTTTTGGAACAGGGAGCGGAAGAACTCGAAAGATTAATAGCCCGACATAAATTAAAAAAAACGGAGTCTGAATTTGCAAAAACTCTATGGGAACACGATGTAGATGGATGCGGCATAAGAGAAATCAGAGCTGCTGGAGATCGTGAGTTATTTGGCGGCCTAAACACAAAAAAAATGAAATCCAGGCTAAAGATAAAGGATAAAAGAAAACCGCTTGCAGATTATCTGCCATCCGTAACTCTAAAAGCAAAAGATCTGGCTGCAGAGGTCACGACGATCAACACCAAAAGACGTGATTTGCATGGCAAAGAATCGATAAAACGCGAACACAAAAATAACAATAGAGGTATGCGATCTTTTCTTTCCGACAGGAATATAATTCCTGAGAATCTTCCAATGCAAGAAGACATCAAGATAATAGCCAAAAAACATAAAAAAATATTTGAAATTCCAGAATGATGTATAGGAGTTTCTCCATACCACATGCGCAAACGAAAGCCGATAATTCACTCCGAAAAATTCCTTACTGAACTGCTGAAAAATGAGGCGGTAAAAAGGCGCTATCACGAGGATTATGAAAAACTTCTGGTCGCCCACCAGACCGCGACTCTAAGAAAAGTGGCAAAGATGACACAAGCTCAGATGGCAAGCAAACTGGGGACAACACAGAGTGTAGTGTCACGAATAGAGACGGGCCGTCAAAATCTCACGCTCGGCATGATCAGAAAAATAGCAAAAGTCTTCCACCGCAAAGTATTGGTTACGTTTGAGTGAACAAACCTTTAAACTTTGGCGAGAATATGCGTCTCAAGGAACTCGCGTCGTCGGAGGAATTGGTCGTTGCTTTAGAAAACATTCCCGAAGCATGGTTTCAATAAGCACTGAGCATATATATGTTTTTCGTTTCTCGAAAAACAGAATCGGCGAAGGGCTTATTGATCCATGCGTAGGTCATGTTTTCGAGGCAATGCCAATTCCTCAGCCATCAAACGTCCCCTGCCTTTTCCTTGCTGATCTCACGATAGTAGGAACCGCTCTTGCTTGGCATAGGCTTCACGTATGTCGAGGTGATTTCATTTTTTTCTACAGTGCCGTCAGGGCGCAGAATATTCTGAAACCATACGATCGTCTTTGACGAGTACTGGCGTGTGCTAAGCTCGGGCGGAACCTCGTTACTGCGGAAAGGTCCACTGAAAGAGACCACGCGACCATCATCAGTACCATACATGGCGACAGTCGCCATAGTACCCTCTGTCTCAGCAAGTATGAGAATATAGCTCGGTGTGTCATTCTGGAACTGCAGATCCTTGCCGCCTGCCTGGCCGGGGTATATCGTAGAGTCCAGGCCCTCGCCATACTGCGCATAGTAATGGACATAGAGGCTATGCGGATAGCGGCGAGTGATATTGAGACCGGACTTTAGTGCCGCACGGTATACGGTCGTCGAAACCTGACACAGGCCGCCACCGGGAACTGGACGAAGTGACGTACCGCCAAATATTGCGAGCGAGTCCTTCCATCCACCGGCGTTTGTTATTGGACCACCGAGAGCTTTATTAAAAGAGTATGTCGCACCCGGAGCAATGAGGAGGGCGTTTACCTTTTCATTAATACCCTTTCTCACGTTAAAGTCGCGGCCCTCAGGTGATGTCTCAAAATCTGATCTGCCGACCCCAAGAAGTGAAAGCTCACCGAGATCGCGGCCGGTCTGATTGATAACCTGTCCTGGAATCTCCATTACCGATAGATTGATCTCAGGAACGTTCTGCTGTGCAAATGCCGCGATGCGTTTTGCATTTGCCGCGAGTGGGAGCTGTACTCCAGATTCCACACGTCCTTCCACGGTCACGCGTACTACGTCCCCTTCCGGCGCATCTTTGATCACGGCATGGGACGGGGTGCTCTCGATTTTTGACGCTATGTGCTTCCTGAGGAACTCATTTATTTTTTTCTCGCTGATACGAGTCTGCGTCTTGCCGCTTTTTAATACAGCAACATCAAACCACGCCGGATTATCGAAGTAGATATCCCATGTCTGATATGGAACGAGATTACTGTCGAGAACCAGTTTTATTTTCTTCACATCGGCCTGACTCTTGTCACTGTCAGACATGGCATCATCTGCCGCCTGACCAAGTGTGAGTACTTTTTTTTGCAAAACCTGCGCGTTTACCACCGACGCCAGCGCGTCGCTCGAGTTATTCTCTGAACGGGCGTAATTAAGTATTTGCCTTGTAGACACTCCGTGCACGCCGGTCTTTGCAGAGATTACAGCCGCTACACGTTCATTTTCTGCATAGAAAACCGGCTCGATATCCACACTGGTAAATGCGGCGGTTAAGCGATCAGAGAAATCATTGAGAATCTGTCCACTGTGACCGTATTCGTAGGCTTTTTCCAATGTTCTATAGACATCAACTTCCGCGCCGAGAGTACGATAAGATAACTCATACGCCGTGCCGTTGACCGCTACAGATACCGTATCATCAAGTGCCGTGTCCCCTTTTTCCAGTAAGCGATACTGCGCAACAGGTACTGACACGCCGGAGATGTCTACACCGGCGACGGACATATTCGGCAAAAACTTATTATCATACCCATGCGTGTACATGATGGAAATACTGAAGGCAATAGCGAATACTGCCAGGACTGCGACGGAGCGCTTTTTCATATTTGAAAAGAGTTATGTTTTTATTTTTATTCTGTTGATTAATTATAACACTTTCCGCTACCTTTGACAATCTTAAGATTGCGAACTATACTGCCACCTACAATATACAACCTACTTATATATGAAATATCGTATCGAAAAAGACGCTCTTGGCGAGATAAAAGTACCTGCAGATTCATATAGCGGGGCCTTTACCGCACGCGCGACCAGGAACTTTCAGGCCAGCCACTTTACCGCGCCACGGGAGTTTATCGTGGCACTTGGAATGATAAAGTACGCCGCGGCGGAGCTGAATATGAAGATGGGGCTCATCGATCGCAGGGTCGGCAGTGCAATCATGACGGCGTCAAAAGAGTTTATTGCCGGAAAATTTGACAGTGAGTTCACGCTCGACTGTTTCCAGGCCGGCGCCGGCACGCCATTTCACATGAATGCAAATGAGATAATTGCAAAGCGCG
>JBBTWW010000038.1:0-5019 GCA_038062595.1 Patescibacteria group bacterium
ATGATGCTCTTCATGCAACACTGGAACACACCTCTGCGTCAGCCGTGGTAAACACGCTGGCGCAGGAGCCGGAGCTTTTTGCGGATCTTCATGAAAAATTTGTGCCGTATGCAATGGCACAGCTGGAGGAGGCCATCGCACATAGCGATCGCACGGCGAAAAATTTTGACAATATTTTAGATGACGACGAGAAGCTAAGGCTTGCACTGCTTTATTCGGCAAATGCGCTCGCGGCCGTACAGTCCGTGCACATGTATGCTTTGGCAAAGCAGTCTTTTGAGACTATGCCGACGATGAAGCATTTGAATGACACACAACGAATGGCGCTACTCAAAGCATGCTTGATGTACAAAATTGGTATCGCAGACATGCCGGCTGACATCCACTCTTACGATGAAATCAAGCGCGGGTACGAAGCCGAGAGCATACGAACACTCAGCTCTGTGTATATGGGCACGATACTTTCGGAGATTGGAACAGACGATGAACAAAAAGAAGAGCGGGCACTTTTATCACGTGTCATGCATGCCGTCTCGCATCACAGAAACCGTAAGCTCACGGCGGAAGCCACACTGGCAAGCCAGATAATGGCCGACCACCCACAGCCTGCAGAAGACAAAGTTCTAAATGAATTTATGAAACTGGCAAATATCTACATCGAGTCACAGCACCGCGGGCCGGGAAAACACTCGGCAAGTATCCAAGAGGTGCGCGATGGCCTCTTGAAGAAAGCGGATGAAGGACGTCATAATATGGCATTGGTGCACGATTTTCTGGATGTCGTAGCCCCTGATCCGGAGCTGAAAAAGAACAAGATGTATCATGAATCAATCATGGAAGCGGTACGCAATGTGCTGGCGCGATATCCAAAAATATATGAATCATTCACGGAGACCGGGAAGGGACACTCTCTTACAAGAGAAGAAACAAAAGCCGTGGTAAACGCCATAATTAATGGCTCTGTAACACTGCTCGGCGGACGGAAAGATATTAAAGTTTTTGACAAAGCGGAAGAGTATCTACTTTCACATCCAGATACACTTCGCCTTCTCGTCCTCGCTGTACGAAATAATGACGTGGAAGAATTTGGAGCACTACTCCAGGACGTCCAGAATGATCTAACTAGAATAAGTGCCGGTGTTACACCGGTTCAACTTAGGCAAAAACGTACCGCCTAGTGATCAGCAAGCCAGCGCCAAGCAGTGCAAAAAGCAATGATTCCGATATGTCATTCACCTTTGCGCGTTCGCGCGCGTCCGTGACTCCCTGTACGCAAATGCGTCGCTGTTCTTCATCGCGCGCGACCTCTTCCGCTGTGGCAGTGCGTGTGGTGATACCGTCTGTTTTGTAATAAATCATCGGATACATGCAGTCCTCCTCTCTCTGCTGGTATGCTCCGTATCCGCCGCCATATGGATTCATGAACGGCATGGCATAAATACCCTGTGTGGGATATTTTTCAAAAGCGAGAAAATTAACGCCTGTGCGGACAATTCCATAAACGCCGAGTAGAAGGAGAATAACACCTATAAAGACCATCCATGGATAAGGTTTTTTGCCGAGGACTGCCATAAGTAATTTTTTAAAAAAATAAATATATACATGCCAAATATACTCTGCTCATATCCTGTAGCAAGCAAAAGCAATCGTATGAACCATCGGCTTGTCAAAAGCGGATCAGGCCGCTAAGATGTGGGGGCCTTACACGGTCCGGTGGTGTAGTCGGCTAACACGTCGCCCTGTCACGGCGAAGACCACGGGTTCAAGTCCCGTCCGGACCGCCAGTACGCACAAAGCAAAGCTTTGTGCGCTTTCTTAAAAGCTAATGAAAACAATTGACCTTAGGCAGGTTTCGGCGTCGCGGACCTAAGATATTTTTCGGCTTTGGCGACAGCCTCTCTTTTACTTTTGAGTTCGCCAATTTTTCCAGCTGCATCTTCTAGAAAAAGTAACTCCTCGGCGATAGCGGCCTGGCTTACGGCCAGCGGTCCATCGTGCGCAATACTGTCCCACGTAAAAGCATCTGCCGGATGTACAGCTATATGCGCGGCGATAGTCTCGCTTCTTACACGCAGTCCGCGTATCCCGTGCGCATCTTCCACGAATCGTGGAGGCTGGCCCACAGAGAGGAGACGTGTAAGATTTTCAATACTTCTTCGTGTAATAAAAGCTACGGCGCGTCTTGCAGAATCCATTTGCGCAAGATTAAATTTCAGTTCTTCAAGCTCCGTCAAATTTTTCCCAACTGCGGCCAGGCTGGTACTGCCAATCACAGCTCGAAATGACTCATGAATTGCGGCGGACACCCTGTGCGGATCTGCAGGTGACGCGGCGACTATAGCGCGTTTTTCGGCTATCTCAGCTCCCAGTCGCGCACTTTCTATATCCAGTACCATCTCGGCATTTCTCAAACAATCCGCATATCGTGTTTTTTGTATATCATCGCTGGCGACCCGCATTGCGTTGATCACCTCTGTGACTTCGCCCAATGGCGTATCAGCTATCCCATTTTGGAAATTTTTCAAAAAATCATCGCTCAAGACAAAAACCGGATGCGGCGCGGTCGGCGCATCATGGCCCAGGCCGACCGGTTGCCGGCGAACGGAGCCCGGTGGTGTTGTGCGTGCCACGCGTGGCACTGCAACAGGGCGCGGTGGTGTGGCACGCGCCACAGGCAGGCCAGGTGATGTAATGACGCCACCCATGGCATCGGCGCTTCCTGCAAGGTCAACGTCGGTAACCACGAGTCGATCTTCCGGTCTTCCATCCGCATCCGCAATATCAACCGCATCTGGATTGGCCGCAACATCAGCGCCTCTCCAAACAGCCGAAGCGGTAAGGTTGGGATTATGATCGACGACAAATTTATCACTTGCCCCAGTGCCATCGGCTGGATGTATTATATCAAGTCCAGCAAATGGACCACCTACTTCTCCACCTGAACCAGTTTCTTTTTCATCCATAAAAAAACCTTAAACAACTAAGGGTTCATCTTAAGCCTATCAGTCTAATTACGTCAACAGGTTACGTCAACTTGCAACCAGATAGATATAGACATATGATCCACCCCCGTAGGCGCAATTAGGCCCTCCTTTTCATAATGTCACAAACTTGTCCTATTTCTGCCCGGGCAGAAATAGGAATGCATACAAGCTTCTAGTCAACCGGCCCAAACTAAAAAGGCCAGCACTTGCGGCTTTGGCCTGGTCATAGGTTTCGAAAGGCTTCCAACCTGTCGGCTGTTGTTTCAAATCCATCTGCCGATCCTTCCATGGTCGGGATAGTGAGCGCGGTTCGCATCCTCAATAAAAACTGATCGAAGCTGTCATCATCGCGTATCGTCCCGTTGTATATGGCTGAGAGTATCGCGCTGACGGATTGGTTGTAAAAAATATTTGAATCTTCATTGTTTCCAGAAAATCCGTTTACCTCCGCAACGCCCTCCAGCATCTCATTGATCGCCGATACGTGCCTCTCAAGATCTTTGCCAAATAGCGTACGCAGTGCGGCACTTAGATTGCCGACGGCGACGTGACGTATGTTTTCCTGGAGCCAGGAGTTGATGGCGCCCTCTCTCTCTCCGAGCAGTCTGCTCCGAGCAGGCATAGTCAAGGCGGATAGATTTTCTGAGCCGGCTGGAATCTGTGTCCCGTCACTCTGTACGGAAACTGCAACCAGCGGAGCGGACATGTATTTGGCGGCGGACAGCGTGTCGACCAGCGCTAGAGCGGGATCCTTCCGTACACTTGCGGAGATGTCGTAAAACGCGAGTAGAAAATTCACGCGGTCAATGGCGTCGCGAAGTGCTGGGCGCCATTCTTTATTTGATGGCACCGGAAGCATTTTTTTTATTTCTGCAAAAAATTCTTTTTTGCGTGCTTCAAATTCAGGAACGCGTTGAGACCTAAGTTTGGTTTCTTCTGGATTGAGAGTGCCTATGCGCTCATCGACAGCCATTTGAAAAGCCTTCTCGGCAATACCTACGGCTTCTTTTGGCGTACGTCCGAGATCAAGATTGTCTATGCCAAATTCATTGATAGCACTCATAAACTTCTGCCACGAACCGACACGCCCTAGAGGGAATTTTAGCGGACCTTCTCTGTACGCTCTTTTTGCGCCGAGCTCTGCGTCTAGAATATTTCGTAGCGGCCCGCCGTTTGCTTTTTGCACTGCTTTTTCCAGGCCCGCCGCACGCGTTTTTGCCTCTTGAATATGAGCATTTGAAAAATCAGTGTTTATTCTCCCGCTAACTGCAGTAGTTTTGACGCCGAGACCGTCAACCATGAGAACTAATCTGCGTGCATCTCTGGCGCGTGTTTCGGCGTCCGGCTGATTGTTTACGACAGAAGCATTTCCAACTTCCGCTGTATCCATAATTGTGAATGCTTCATTCATCCGCATTGCTATGTCGGAGCGATTTGCAGAAATATTACGAAGTGCGTTCTGCGAGTCGAGCGCCGCTTTTAGCAGAGCCGCTTCTAGCTTCTGCTGGTACGCCACGATCGATGGATGTTCTTTTTTTATACGTGCGGCAGTATTGTTCCATGCCTCATATGCAGACTTTAGCGCCGTTCTTTTTTCATCCAATGCCGCGATGAGATCCGGATCCGCGGTGTTACCACGGACTGCTTCGTCGTCGGAAAAAAAGTGCGCCACCATGCTGTCCTGCGCTTCTTTTAAAGCTTTTTCAAACTCTCGTGTTGCAGATGTTAATCCATCAACATGTTCTTTTATAAGTTTTTCTACGTCGGGTGCTTCTGCTGGCGAGTCCTGCGCGGTAGCGGAAGCATCAACGGCTGGCGCTTTTGCACTTACCCCTGCGCTAATCGCAGAGATAGCTGGCGCAACTAATCGTTCTGTTCCTGTCGTTCCAGCGGCTTCTGCATCGAAGCCTATCACATAATCATAATCTGAGCCGCCCAGATTACCTTTATCCTTACCAGTTGCCATAAGTTTATTTTATAGTTTTGGTTCCCTTATTTTTATAATATTTTAAAACCTTGGAAAAGGCGGTATCTT
>JBBTWW010000039.1:0-1607 GCA_038062595.1 Patescibacteria group bacterium
TTGCTCTTCAGTTAATAAAGCAAAAATATTTTGACGGCAAGAATTTATTTACCGCAATGAAAGATGCGATATCGGAGGAGGGCGTCTATTTGATAAATTTGGACGATGATGATTTGAGAAATATACGGACTTCAACTCGTGAAATGCAGAGATCCCGAACTCTGATTGCCAATGACTGGGGCGAGTTCTTGAAGCCGCTGGCAGTCACATCTTTGCCAAGCAGGCGAGTTAAGTCAGGTTTGTCCGCCTCTGTAGAGGCGGAAGTCGGTCAAAAAACCATTCCTGTTGACTTGGTTGAATATTCACATTTTTTCTACAAAGGCAGTAAAACTTCCAATCCAGAAACTCTGCGCGATTTATCAATACATCATATCAATGATCTAATTGGCGGTATGTTAAAGCCGGGAGAAGTGACAGTCATAACATCTGAGTCATCGAAAACCCCATTGTTATACGTGGCGAAAGCCACAGATGGGACTGTGTTGCTAAATGGTGCACGCGTTGAGTCACTTAAATTCTCAGGCCGAATTGTTAATGTTCCACGGTCTTTTCCGGAAGATCAGTTGTCGAGATATCGCATCGTTGATCTTCCTACGAAAATTTCTGAAGCGTACACAGAGGTGGTTAGAAATTTTGAAAACTCCGCAGAAGTGCTTACTGAAAAATTTAAGGCCAGCGGAGCAAATATGCAGTTTTTCCGCGAGCTACAGGGCATAGCCGAAGCCAATTACCGTATACTTAACGGGGTGCATATGCCACTAAAATGGAATGGTACTGTATATCATATATCGTATCTTATCATTGGGACAAAGCAAGGAATTAGAGTTAATCTTGTACGCGCAGATCGATATCAAGATCCACCGTCTGAACTTCTGGCACACCTGGCCAATTTTACAGTAGATAAAAAATACCCAGATATTGTTGCGTTCGGCAAGGAGCTTCTAGATTTTCCGGAAACAAATATTTCATCTTCGTAAGCGAATATTTTTTTCAAGCGGACTGCTGATTGAGAACCCGGACTCTTCAAATGTGCCACATGGATGTTTCGCACGCAGTGTTGCCGCTTCATCCGAACAAAAATTGACATTATATTCTCCATTGCCATCGGCATGCACTGTTTGATCTGTGCAACTTGATATGCCTGAGTAATCAACTGTAATAATCGCTCCTCGTGCCGGGCTCGCACTGGGGCACCAGACTTTTCCATAGATCGACACTGCGCTTGAGTCTGAGGTTGTTGTTCCATGCGGTGCTGGTCTAGGCGTTGGTTCATCAATATCCGTCGGAAGAAGATCCAAAGGCGAAGTATCGCGTGTTTTTTTGCCCATAGAGTCCATGGCTCCAGCGCCGGCCATGCTACCGCCGACAAATATTACCGCAAGAATCCCTGCCGCTACCGCCGTGCCGGCCAAAGCAATGGTTTTTGCTGAGGGAGTGCAGGCTTTTATGCGGATATCTTCCCTAAAGGAATTATTAAAACTGTATGGAGATATCGTCCAGGTTCGTCCTTCTCCGTCGCATGGATCATGCATATAAAGAGACGAGTGATAAGCTTCAGCCTTTAGTCGTCCCAGTGGCGCCTTTCCTTCGATTTCAAAAACGCCAGC
>JBBTWW010000040.1:0-1407 GCA_038062595.1 Patescibacteria group bacterium
AGCCAACCGATTAGAAACAGGCCGACGAAGGAGGCGACGAGAGAGATGTGAAAAAGTTTAATATCCGATACCGCTGAGTGGAAAAAATACGGCACGGTTGGTATCAGCGAGCCGATTACAAAAGCAGACGACATTGTGATGCCGAGCTTTGTGGGTTTTTCGGGTGGGTCGCCAAAGCCGAGCTCTTCCCTCATCATCGTCTCGATCCATAGCTTCTCGTCGCTCGTAATATGCTTCACGACTGACTCAAGCAGTTCTCCGGTAAATCCCTTTGCTAAATAAATATCACGAATTTCCTGCGTCTCTATTTCCGGCACCTCTTTCACCTCGCGTTTTTCACGTTCCAGTTCAGCGTAATACAAGTCATACATGGATTTGTTTCCCAGATACGTGCCGAGCCCCATGGAAAAAGCACCGGCAACCAGGGTTGCGAGTGCGGCCAAGAAAACCGTGTCATTACCAACCATGCCGCCAAATAGGCCTGCAATTACAGCAAAAGTCGAAACCAGACCGTCATTAAAGCCAAATATAAACTCGCGTAAGTGACTGCCGATGCGCGGCTTCATGTGCTGTTCGTCATGATTTGGCGTACTCATACTTTTGGCGGTTCGACTATCCTGATCCGCCCAGATTCTACACTAATTTTGCCCGGAAGTGAAAAACCCGACGCTTTCTTATGTCCGCCGCCACCGAAAATTCCCGCAACTTCGCATACGTCCACTTCTTCACTGCGCGTGCGTAGTGATCCTTTTACATTTCCCTTGCCGTCCTCGCTTAGAAAAAGAGAAAAATCCCCATCCGGCACGGCGTTGAGATAGTCTATCGCGCCGGCGGTATCTTCGCCAATAGCATCGCACTCCGCGAAGTCCTGCGAGGTAACGTACGACGACACGACGCGCTTCTCATTCACATTAATCCGTGAAAAAGCCCGTCCCCATAGCTTCATCTGGCCCAGGCGTTTCGTTTTGAATTGATACTTTGCAATCGTGCGGTAGTCCGCGCCCCGCCATATTAAATCTGCCGCAATGCGCAAAACTTCTGGCGTGGTATTTGAGTGCATGAAGCTCCCGGTGTCGAAGTACAGCCCGTGCAGGAGCGCGGTTGCTGTGCGATAATTGATTTGAAAATTACAAAACCTCAAGAAGTGATACACGATCTGCGCCGCGGCCGCGGCGTGCGGGTCTACGATATTTACAGTGCCAAAATTATCATTGCTCGGGTGGTGATCGATATTGATAAAGGGCTTATTCTTCTGCAAAAGCTCGGGCATCTTCTCGTGGAATTTCAGCAAGTAGTGCGCGCCGACGTCGACGGATATTATCGTATCAAAGTCATCAAAATTAAATCCGCCCACATATTTATCCACGTCTGGCAGAAATGCACAGTACGACGACGGCGCATCGATAC
>JBBTWW010000041.1:0-2692 GCA_038062595.1 Patescibacteria group bacterium
CGACATGACCGATGACGTGATCGAGGCTGTGGCGACACTCGAGACGCAGATGCCATATATCCACATGCCTATTCAGGCCGGCCACGATGCGGAGCTGAAGAGAATGAACCGACCGTATACAGTTGGCCATTACCGTGAGATCGTTCGTAAGATACGCGAACGTATTCCAGGCTGTGCCATCTCCACTGATGTTATCGTAGGCTTCTGCGGGCAGACGGAGGAGGAGTTTGAGGCCACATGTGCTCTGACCAGAGAGATTGAGTGGGATATGATTTATCTTTCACGTTACTCCATGCGCTCTCATACGCTTGCAAAAAAAACGATGAAAGACGACATCCCGGAGGAGGTAAAAGCTGCGCGCTGGCATCACATGAATGAAATTTTAAAAAAGAACTCTCTGGCGAACCACGAGCGCTTTGTCGGCAAGATTGTTCAAGTTCTGGTCGAGCGCGCACTTCCGGACGGTCGCCTGGAGGGCATGAGCGAGCACAACAAGCGCACGCAGTTCACCGTTGACGCGTCAAAAGATTTGAAATCCCTGATCGGTGAGATTGTCCCTGTAAAAATCACTGCGGCTCAGCACTGGTCGCTTAGCGGTGAATGAGTCTAAAACTTGTATGTTTGCTCATTTCTTTTTGTTATTTTAACAATCTCTGTTTTATCTTTCTTTACTGAAAAAATAATTCTGTACCTTCCCATTCGTACTCTAAACAGATTTTTATAACCGGAAAGTTTTTTTACGCCTGGTACTTTTGCGTAGTCCGTTTCCATCTGTCGCATTAAAAATAGATAGGCCTTTTGTTCTTGTGAGCCCAATTTTCTCAAGAATTTTTCTATGCTATTCATTTCGTATTTTCTTAAGAATCCTTATCATCTCCGATGGAGTTATGCCTTTGCCATCGTTGTCCCTGTCAGCGTCAAAAACGACTTCTTCAGGCTCCAGCTCATCAAGATTAATAGGCGTAACAATTAGTGTTTTATTGTTCATATTCAAGATGAAGCTATCTGTTGAGAACTGCCTTCGCCACTCTTGAGGCAATGTTATCTGCCCTTTTGAGGTTGATTTTACGACCTTCGGACTCATCGGTAGGAAAGTAAGAAAATATGTATATTAAGAATAGCATACATTTAACGGCGACGCAAATAACTGTACGATTCCATAGTCTCAGAATAAAGCATATATAAACGGTGCCAGGACGGAGCCCTGGGTGGCGAAGATGAATAGGCCGAAGATGATGAAAAAAAACAGGATTGGCATGAGCCACCATTTTTTGCGTTCGACTAGGAAGTGAAAGAACTCTTTTACGATTGCGAGTTTTGACATGTTCCTAGTATAAAGATTTAACGTAATTAAACAATGTCTCCGCCATAACCTCGTGCCCCTCCTCGGTAAAGTGTGGATCATTTTTGAGCCAATAAAGATCACGCGGATCTTTTTTGAATATCGGCAGAAGATCCAGAGTTGGAATGCTGTGTGAAGTTGTAAACTCGCCAACTATGCGTTGCGGCATAGTGAGGTCAAATTCCGGTTCGTCATACGGATTGCCGGGATATTTTGATAAATATTTTTCATTCACTTGGAAGTCTGCAGGGATGATCGTTACCAGAGTCTCTATGTCGTTATCGTCATTCAGTTCTTTGATTTTCAGGAGCATTTCATTCGCTTTTTCATAATAATTTGAGATCTCAGGATCGCCCCACGGATGTTCTGGATTTAGGAAATTTGACCACAGGATGCGCGGTTGTTTCAATCTTACGCCTACCTTGTCGAGGAGAAGTTTGCCGCGAAAAACTACGTTTGAGATAAGTTGAGATATCGGCTTTTCCACTCCCAGTCTTAGTAACTCGCCATTCTCGTTCGCGTAGTGCAGGATGTCTTTTACTTTTATCAGCTCGCCGTTTTCATTTGTAATCCACTCGTGACGGCGAAACTCTGATGCATCATTGCCGGCAAAGTAATTGACGATAACGATGTCTGGAGAAAATGCGAAAGCTTTGTTTTTTAAAGTGACATAGTACTGATCCACAGTTTGACCCACGATGCCAAAGTTGAGCACTTCATATTTTTTTCCGGTGCGCATTGAGAGTTCATTATTTAGCCGGTCCTGTAGAAGTTTTGAAAAAATCTTCTCCTGATCCACGATCATGCCGTATGTGAACGAGTCACCAAATAGCGCGACGCGAATTGTATTTTCAGGTTTTCCAACAGTCGTGTTCGGCCCACGCAGACCCAGGTTGTTTATTCGTACTTGCGGTTTGCTGAAGGCCTCATGATCGGGCCCAAATCCATCCGGTCCGTGTATAGCTGTTGCGTTTGGTTTGTGCTCAAATGTTACGAGATCGCTATTTTTATACAGCTTCAAATCCTTGTTTGGCGAGACGGAGTAAAATCTAAAAAAAATCTCACCTGCGAAGAAGAGTAGTAAGAGTGTTGTCGTGAGAAGTGCGAGATTTTGGAAAAAAGTTTTTCTAGTCATTAGTGTTGTATACGCAGATATTATCATAAGCAAAACCCCGGATGCGAACATCCGGGGGTCTGCTGGGTAAGGGGATTTGACGGCGGCCGGCCGTCACGGGTCGTCACGGTCCTCGGCGAGGGCCGAGGAGCCAGGCGAGGACGATGATCACAACGCCGACGACGACGATGATCACGCCGATCAGGAGGTTGTTCCCGATCGAATAGACCACCTCG
>JBBTWW010000042.1:0-2977 GCA_038062595.1 Patescibacteria group bacterium
CCGTGAGCATTCCCTGGGCGCGCGCCAGTTCAAAAATCTTTGCGGAAGACGCGCCCCACGAATGGGGTTAAAAGAAAACACCGAGACTCTTGGAACCAGGAAAAGTAAGTTAAAGAAAAACCCCTGTAACCTACTTTTAACCATTAACTTTTGCCCCGTAAGTACCGAATGGCACGATACGGAACACAAGTCACCGGTTAACAACAATCGGTTACAGCACGTTTTTTTGAGCCCACGTTTCCAGATTCCAAAGAGCGTATCTATCCTGCTTGTCAATGAACTGATGAGCAGAAGACAGTATAGCTAGAACATATATTCTACTACCCGTCCATACCCTCATCTCGCAAGATTTTAGCAATTTGCATAGAAAAGTCAAGGGTGAAAACTAGAAAATTTGACTGGAGTGGCACTATTTTTATAGGTTTGATAAGATATAGCAGATGAAGCTGTGTAGCCTGTTATTTACCGTCCTTATCTCCGGCACTCTCCTATCCGGCTGTTTTGGCGGTGGTGCGGATGAGACAGCCGCCGGCACAGGCAGGATACGTGTATACGAGACAGCCGATTTTTCTATTGAGGCCCCATTTGACTGGGAGATCATAACCCCCAGCGACTTTACCACGGAGATACCGCAAAACACCCTCGTCGCCTTTCGTAATAATGTAAAAAATTCCGACTTCACGGCAAATGTGGTTGTTTTAAAAAACACACTACCGGAACAAGTAAGCTCTATCGATCACGCAAAAGGTTTGAGCCAACGGAACGCCGGTAGCGTTATAGATTTTGCAGAAGTGACACGCGAAGAAGTCGATGTAAATGCTGGAGAAAACGCATATGCATCACTATATTACGTATTTGACGGCAAAGAGACCGAGGATGCCAAGGTAAAAAGATTTTTTCAAACATCTGTAGTAAAAGGCAAAGATGCATTCATAATTACAGGCGCCGCTATCGCCGATGAGGATGAGTCTGTACTACAGTCACTCTCCGATGCCGTAAAGAGTTTTCGTGCCAAATAAATTCAAAAAACGATGCAACACGTGTTAAAAAATCAGCGCGCCGTTTTGTTTCTTGCGATTCTTGACCTCTCTATGGGCCTCATCGCCACATACGTTGACTGGCCTGATTTCTTTGCCGTGCCGTGGTATCTGGTTATCTTCACGCCAATATGTCCGCTATATCCCCTGCTTCTTTCCGCCAATTTTTTCTATTTTTTAAAAAAACAAAAATTTCTCCAGCCGCTCCTTTACTTCACCGCAATCGGTATCGGAAGCTACGGACTCATGGCATTTATCTTTTATCCGCTATACATGGCCTCACAAGGCTTTGGCTGGTACGAGCTCGGCAATATCTTCTGGGTCACCGTCTACGCCGCGCAGTTTTTTATTATATTTCCTCAACTCAAAAAAATCCCGACATTATACTTCATCCCAATAATCGCATATTTTTTTGCAAAAGACCTACTCGACCGCTTCGGTCCGACATTTTCCTACATACGTACAAACAGCATTCCCGATCCGCTTGCCGATACGCTATTTACAGCGATAGCAATACTGCACATCGGAATGATATTCCTGGTCTTTTTTAAATCAAAAAAATCAGCTTAGCCTTCCATTAGGCATCGTGATCATTTAAGATAGCCTTAAGGTTGACAATACGGCCGCGTCGTCAAGTGGTTAAGACTACGGTTTGCAAAACCGTCATTCGTCGGTTCGACTCCGACCGCGGCCTCCATTCCAAAATCACATATCTTGCCTCTTGCATAAGAGATACACTTCTGATACACTATACCTGTATGGCTACCTCAAAAAGGCGCATTAATATCACTCTTCCTCCGGAAATCGAAACTCTTCTGCAAGCACTTGCTGAACGCGATGCGGTACCGGAAGCCACTAAGGCAATCCATCTTATAAGAGTTGCCATAGAAATTGACGAGGACGGAATTCTCGATACGCTCGCACAAGAACGAGATACTGCTGGTGCAAAATTCGTGTCTCATAAAGATGCCTGGAAATGATATTCGATATTCGGTACCACGAATTAGTGGTCCTAAAGGATATTTCACGTCTTCCAAAAGTCATAAAGGGCCGTATTCAAGATGCCATTGAGGAAAAACTAATGACAGAGCCAGCGCTTTTCGGAAAACCGCTTCGCCGCTCGCTAAAGGGATACTGGAAACTTCGCGTTGGAGACTACCGGGTAATATTCCGCATAGAAACAAACCAAGTCATAAAGATTTTTATCATTCAGCATCGCTCAGTTGTGTATAAAAAAATCAGCGGTAGGATCCCCTCTTGAGACAATTTTATTAGGCGATCTACACCACGGGATCGCATCCAATTTTTTCTCTAAATGCCTGGAGATCCATTAATCCTTCCGTGTGTAAGCCGACTTGTGCAACACGAGCCACGCCGTTACGAGATATCGCTTGACGCAATACTCTGCCTCCGATCATATATGAAGGGCCGTACATAGGACCAAGGATAACATTTTTTCCCCATCGCGTCATTTTGTCGCAAAAATAATCCGGCAATCCGAACTGTTCTCTGAATCTTTTCATCATTGCATCAATGCTCAGCATGTCAACTTGATGATAAATACCAGCATTGTTTTTTGCGCCATCTTGAAGATCTTCGGTTGTAAACTGGACATCCCAATCATTTCCCAATTCATCCGTAGGACAACCGGCTATCATGGCTTCTCTACTGCCATGCAGAAGCTCCGGCCATACCTGCGCCCATCCTTCCTGGAAAGCAACTTCTCCGGTACACATTGTTTCAACCGATGCCTCAAATCCAAGTCTTCCGGATCTTCTTAAAACATCAATTGCAACGGCGTTAGCGTAGTGACCGGGAACTCCCTCATGCGCAGTGATATGTATTAAGTCCAACATAGTCATTGGATGACGGATGTTGTATTCAAATAGAGCTCTAAACAATGGATTACCATCGGCATCTTCACCACCTATGAATGTGTT
>JBBTWW010000043.1:0-2371 GCA_038062595.1 Patescibacteria group bacterium
ATAAAAATGAAGAAAAACTGAAAAAGTTGTGAAGTAAATGTGAAAAGAGCCCGTACCTGTTACAGTCGGGCTCTTGCGTATTCGTCGTTCGAATCGATATGTGGCTTCGACCCCGTTTTGCGGAGGAGCTCACGCATACTTACGATCGACGAGAGTGGAAGAAAGGAACACACGGTGCGGTGCAGACGCGAGCGGAGCTTTCGCTCCATCAAGTTGCGTCTGCACCGCACCGCCCGGCGTCGGTGATTATCGAGAGGAGGGGGTCGCCTCTCGAAAACACTTTACCGGCAAGTATTCCAACGCATGCAGGGTATCCGCTCTTCCTGCCAGCGTGCGGCTGTCAGAACACGATCGCGAGCAACTCCATCACGATGAGCGTGAGGAGTTGCAATCCGAGGTAAGCGTTACCTCGGGCTCGGATCTCTGACGTGGGATCCCCGGCGGGACCCTCGTGCCAGACGATCTGCGCGATCAGCCAGACCACCCACCACGGCCATGTCGGCCACGGCGGGATACCGCCGACGGGGGTGAACGCGATAATCAGTCCTGCGGCGGCAACACCGTAGGTGACCCATCGGTCCCACTTCCAGCTGGTCCAGAGTGTGCCGACCGCGATTGCCCAGAGGACGAACGCGAGCACGAAGCGGATCCATCCACCGGTAGCGAGCCATTCGACTCCGCCCTTCTCGTCGGCATCGAGTGCCCGCTCTACGAATCCAGGCCCTTCGGCCAGGTGCTTCGGGTGCGGACTTCCGACGGTTTCGTTCGCCGCCGCGCTACTGCGCGGCGGCTCCGGACCTTTCGGACCTTCGTATTGGTACTTCTCCCCACCGCCGCATCCCGCGGCGACAAAGAGCCCCAGCACGAAGGCTACCAAAAAAATGTTCTTCATTGGCGTCCTTTCTTCCACATTGTTAAAGTGCGCAAGATGAAAAGATAGAGAAACTCTACTTATCACCTTAACAATCGTGAATTGTACTATTTATCAACAAGATGTCAACGTATTTCGTCTTTGATATGACGTTGAATTGCCACGTTTTCCCTAGTAACCCAATTTTGAAAATCACCTCTGTCTTTTTCACCCCGGAATACCTTTGAGTAAGCATTTTTAAGATCGTAGTAGTAATCACTTGCCACTTGTGTGTTGTTCACCGCTGTTTGATTTATAGTCGCGCTGGTAACAGCCGCCAGTGCGTGCTGTTTTCTTACAAACGAGAGATAATTCTCGTCAATTTCATCTGCGAGATCACTGTCGTATTGTTCACTCGGGCGTTCGTCATACTCACCGTCTTCGTCTATATAGTGTTCCAGATATTTTTCACGAAAAGATTTTGTGTACCGCTCCAGGCCGTTCTCGACATGATGCATGGCCATCGCATCCACCCCGTTTTTTAGATATGGATTTTCGTCTTCATTTGGACCTTTTCGTATTGAAAAAAAGTCCTGTGCGCTGACACCAATCTCTCCCCAAAATCCGTTCCATGTGGATTCGTCATATAAATTTATCGCGTGTTCCTCGAACTCATCAACCGTCTGTTTTCTGCTCCAGTTTTGCAAGATGCCGAGATTAAAATAATACTCGGGAAGTCTGTTGAACACGTCTTCTCTCACATCAAACGCTCTCTTGTCCCACCCGCTCGTTGGCCTGCCTTTCGCTATGTCATTTAGGATCTTTCTCATCTCTCCAACTACCTCAGCCTTCTTTGCCGGATCCAATCTTTTTTCTTTCAAAACTTCTATTCTGTGCCTTGCTTTCTCAGCTTCCTCATCTACCTCCGGTGATACTACGGAAGATGCATTTCTGCCAAGATCGTGCAAATCAGCATCATTACGTGCGCGCTCGGCCTTTGGTACGCGTTTTGGTTTCGGCGCGGCGGCGAGCATATTCAGCCGGTTATCAATCTCACGGCCTTTAGGATTGTCGGCACCCGACTCAAATTTATGGCCTCCTTCGACAGACATGATTTAATCAATTTTAAAGTATTTCTTTAACTCCGATGCGAGAATGGCACTAGATATAACGCCGTTATTTTGTGCGTCTTCCAGACCATCAATTATTTTTTTATGCGCACCGTCGAGCGTCTGTATATCATTACTTGTGAGTTGTGCCGCATTTGCCAGTCCGCGTGTCTCCTGGCCCCAGACGTACATAATTATGTCGTATGACTCGTGTGCATTTCTTCCGATAAGCGGAACATCCGTATTGTTCGATCCCAGCAGATCGTAGCGTTTCTTTGCAATGTCATTCTGTAAGAGCCGGAAAGCTTTTTGATAGTCCTGATTTGCATACCCAAGCACATCCAGCGCAGGCGCCACCGTATCAACGTAGTACTGTACTTTGTCGACCTCAGGCGTGACACCAAATGCAGTG
>JBBTWW010000044.1:0-11234 GCA_038062595.1 Patescibacteria group bacterium
GAGCTCCTTCGCGACGCGCGCGTGCTGCTCCGCCAACAGCTCGGTCGGCGCCATCAAGACGGCCTGGCAGCCGCTTTGGACCGCCACGGCCATGAGCCACATCATCACGACGGTCTTGCCGCCGATAGATACGTTCTTTACTGTCACTATCGTGTTCTCATGCTTTGTCTCTCGGCTGGCGAGTTTAAAAGGCTGTAGCACGCTCATCACATCAGCCACGCTTGGCAGGCTTCGTATGTGATGTTCATCGAGCACACGTTCCTCGCCGATCACCGCGATCACCGTGCGTTCGACACCAAAGAGTGGCACCGGCTGCAGTCCCTCGAACTGCTCAATCTCGGAGATAACCTGATCTATATGTTCACGTGGCGCATTGCGCCTCATTACGATAATCATATTTTCAATAAAGACATGATTGAGTACAAGGTTTCGTAATAGTGGATGCTGACACATGGGATGATACCATGGTGGATTGGGGTAAAGAAATAAACAAAAAAATACACCTCGTAGGAGCGCTTGAGGCGTAGAAATGGCTGCCGATACAGGCCTATCCTACCTCAAGCACGAGGGAAAAAATAAAAAAATCCATACGCAAACACACGCCAGAGATTTCCGGAATTCAAAGCAACTGCTTGTGAAGTACGTGTGTGCATAGGATTAGATTACGAACGTAGTCTATCACTGCGGACGGAAGAAAGTCAATAGCTTGTTGCTCTCCTCGAGTGCCGCATCTGTATGTTTTGCCAGATATTTCGCCGTATTTTTAAATTTTTTCAAAAATGTTCTGACGTCCTGCCTCTCAATTATTTTCTGCAAGCTGCGCGTCTCTTTTGCCATCGCCGCAAGCGCAGGAACTCCGCTTGGGTTTCCCATCTGTATCTCTGCGTACAAGTGCGGATCCTGGGCGAATATTCTACCCATGAGGTCAAACTCCAGCCGATATACAGGGCTCATTACAGAGAGCGTGTCTGGAATCTTCACCTTTAATCTCCTTAGTGTATTGCCAAAAACCATCGCACGAAAGTGCGTGAGCGCTTGCACCACCGCCATCAGCTCGTCATGTTTTTTTGCGGACATTTTCGTAATGACCGCACCCTGTTTTCTGAAAACGTCGCAAATAATTTTTAGTAATTTAGGTTTTACGCGTGCCGGACACATGACTATATTCTGATTTTTTAGTCCACTCGGTGATGGCCGAAACATCGGATGCAAGCCCAAGACCTGCGCTTTGCTTCTTAGCATGGCGTTGATAGCAGGTGTTTTTATCGACGCCACATCGAGCAGTAGCTGGTCTTTGCGTGTGAATAATATTGATTCCAGTATTACTTTTTCCATCAAATGCAGTGGCACGGAAAAAACCACAATTCCACTTTTTTCAATGACTTCACGGTTCGTTAATTTTGTTTTTAAGTCGGAAATCAATACTGTAAATCCGGCCTTTTTGAATACCCCTGCAAGGAAAGATCCGATCAGTCCATTCCCGCCTATAATTCCAATTGTTTTGAATGACGGCTCCATGATTGGTACTATATCATCATGCTGATCGATATTCACGCACACCTGCACGTTTCAGATTTTGAAAAAGATCTTGAGGAAGTGATTTTGCGCGCGTTAAAGTCCGGAGTGCGCCGAATCATAAATGTGGGTTTCGACACGGAAGGGAATTTTCAAGCGCTTGCATTGGCGAAGAAGTACGATTTTATATGGTCCACGATGGGCATTCATCCGCATCTCGCCAGCGAGTGGAATGACTACGTCGCACAAAAAATTCTAAAAGCAGTAAAGGCCGAGCCACGCATAGTGGCGCTTGGTGAGATGGGGCTGGATTTTTTTAAAAACTATCAGCCGCCGGACTTGCAGATGAGCGTGTTTCGCGCACAGCTTGCGATGGCGCGCGAGCTCGACATGCCGGTTATAGTCCACTGTCGTGATGCCTTCGAAGACTGCTTGAGAATTCTGGATGAAGAAAACATAGAGCAGGCTATATTCCACTGCTACACCGGCGATCTTGCTATGGCGGAAGATATTTGGAGCAGGGGATACGCCACGTCATTCACCGGTATAGTTACATATCCGAGTGCAAAAGAACTCCAGCTTGTTGCAGTGCAGGCGCCGCTGGATTTAATTTTTGTAGAAACAGACTGCCCCTATCTGGCGCCGCAGAGTGTGCGTGGTAAGAGAAATGAGCCTGCCTATATGGCAGAAACGGCGGCATTTATAGCAGGCCTAAAAAATATGCCTGTCGCCGATCTGGAGCACGAGATAGAGCACAACGTATATGACTGGTTTGGTATTTGACATCTTATTTCTTTTATATTATACTGCAGTGCAGTAAATCTTAAAATCGGATAATTTATGGCGGCACGTTTGGATACCGATGGTGTGGATGAGATGGCTCGCGGCGACTTCACGGATCTTATCGAAAATTGGCTTGCGCACGTGCGTGACAACGAGTCAGTCATGGTCGGCATAGCTCAGCTGGCGAGTCATGCCATAGAGGAGGCCGATCTCGGAATAGACGAGCTTATAGGATTAATTGACTCCGCTCGCTGTAGGGAACTTTTGATGGAGAGAGTTACGAAGGTCACAGATGATGTCGTGCTTGAATTTTCCAAGAGACAACAATCTGAAACTTTTAGAAAGCTTGATTCCGTGGAAAGAGCTCGTATCGAAGAAAGTATTCGCGGATTTATACCAAAGTTGTCAGAGGGTAAGACGTTTCATGGATTCTTAAGAGGCTTGGTTGAGCGTGAGTGTTTTGGCAAAAATCAACTGCACATTAGTGGCGTGGAGAACGTAGTGAGAGGTACTCTCGATGAGGTAGTAGAGGGATTGATAACCGCCGCAATGGATACGGTAGCGATTACCTATGGAGAGGTTAGTGAGTCATCGCCTGTGGTTATGCGAAGATTCGTTAATACTCTAGTACGAAAAGTGCTTGCGTATAAACATGGTATTACGCTCGGGCTTGGCGAAGCAGAGGACGATCTTGGAAAAATTGGCCTATCGCGGGCAGAAAAAGTAAGTGCACTAGCTGATGGATTTAAAAAAATACGCCTACCGACTGGTGATGTTGGTTCTCTTTCGCCAGAAGAGAAGGTACTGATAGTAAATGTACGTGGTGCGATAGGAATGCTGGAGGGAGAGTTGGAGTGCCTTGATAAAGCCGGAAAAAACGGGCGTAAAAATGAACCATCGTCCGCCGCCGCCAGCTTTGTACGCGGTGTGCTTGCCGGTAATGAGAGAGTCTCCAGGGAGGAAAGGGAGGCGCGTCTTGCGTTACATAGGGCAAGTATGGCAGAGAAGCCAACGGCTAATGATAAGGCACGTGCCAGACGTATTGCAAGAGATGGGCGTCAAGGTAGTAGAAGAGAACCACCACCGCCAAATACGGGTGGAGGCAGACGTCGCTAGTGATGTGCTATGAAAATAAAAGCTGGTAATACTCTTTGAGTGATTTTTTGAAGGTGGTTTCAAACCCCAAGCGCTCCGCTTCTTTTAAGCGTTTTTCCAGTTGTGGTACTTTTCTGATCTCGCCTATCAGTCCGACCTCGCCTATTGCCACAAAGTCTGGCGGGAGAGTTTTTTTCTTTAGTGAAGATATTATCGCGAGGCACACGCCGAGATCGCACGCCGGTTCATTAAGCTGCATTCCCCCGACCACATTTACATAGACATCCTGAGTGCCAAGATTGAGTCCTAGATGCCGTTCGAGCACGGCTATCAGAAGCTGTAAACGATTAGAGTCAAAACCGCTGGACGTTCTGCGTGGATAACCAAACCGCGTAGTTGAGGTTAGCGCCTGCACCTCGACCATGAATGGTCTGGTGCCCTCGACCGTACAAACCACGGTAGACCCGGGAGATTTTTTTTGCCTCTCCTCGAGGAATCTTTGCGACGGATTCTTTAGCTCTCTAAGTCCTCCTTCGTACATCTCGAATACACCCACCTCATTGGTACTGCCAAAACGGTTTTTTATGCCACGCAGTATGCGAAAGTCGTGATTGCGCTCGCCCTCCAGGAAAAGCACTACGTCGACGAGATGCTCCAATGCGCGCGGTCCTGCCAGATTGCCTTCCTTGGTCACGTGGCCGACTATTAGCATGGATATTTTTTTATGCTTTGCGATCTCCATGAGAGCCTCAGTGCAGTATCTCACCTGGCTTACGGTGCCGGCACTTCCATTTAGATTTTCTGAAAAAACTACCTGTATGGAGTCTATAATGACAAACTTTGGCTCCTCAGCCTCTATAGTGGCGGCTATGGACTCCAGGGAGTTTTCGGTGATCAGACTTACATTATCGAGTACGAGTCCTAGTCGCTTGCCGCGGAGTCCTATCTGAGATTCTGATTCTTCGCCTGATATATAAAGAACTTTTTTATTCTTTGCAGAGATAGCATCGCATATCTGCAGTGTCAGTGTTGATTTTCCAATTCCCGGCTCTCCAGAGAGCAGTATCAATGAGCCATCGACTATGCCGGAGCCCAGTACGCGATCGAGCTCATCGATGCCTGTGGCCGTGCGCGAATTTTTTTCAGATAATCCCTCTATAACTTTCCTGTACTCCATGACGTCGCGCGCCTTGCCCTGTATTTTTGACGAGGCTGTCTTTCTTGACTCATCACCACCGATGTAGTCCTCGGCAAACGAGTTCCACGCATCGCACTGTGGGCACTTGCCAATCCATTTCTGGGACTGGTACTCGCATTTTTGGCAGACGTAGATGGTTTTTATCTTACTCATGTGAGGACTGTATCATAGACCTTTTGAGTTTCTTCCGCCATTTTTTGTGTTGAAAATCGTGTTACGACCATCTCGTACGCGTTACGGGCAAGCCGCTGTCTCAGGCCTTCATCGTTGGCCATTTTCTTTATTGCATCTGCGATAGATTTTGGATCTGATTGATTTACCAATATGCCACTCTCGCCGTCTGTAATGATCTCAGGGACGCCGCCGACTGACGTTGCGATGATAGGGAGCTCACACGCGGCGGCTTCCAGTACCACCAGCCCAAATGCCTCACGTCGACTTGGCAAAACAAAAATATCTGCCGACCGCATGAGTTTTGGTACGTCATTACGCTGACCAAGGAACCGCACCGAATCTTCGAGGTTTTTAGAATTAACAAGCTTCTCAAGTTTTTTTCGCGCCGGGCCGTCACCAACCAGCACGAGGCGACGATTCTTCACGCGCTCAATTGCGAAAGCCTCTATGAGATCTTCCTGCCCCTTCCGTTCGTGCAGAGTGGCTACGTTTAGTATTACAATATCGGTCGGCGTGGCAGAGAACTGCTCCTTGCGGAAGTGCTCACGGTCTTCGCTCGTAAATCCAAGTAGTTGTGACTTGAAATAAGTGCTGTCGATGCCGTTGTATATACGCACTATGCGATTTAGAAAATCGGGATCTCGTTTGAGAAGAAATTTTTTATTTTCATCCGATACCGCAATGACGGCATTCGGCAACCCGAGTATTTTTTTTCTAAACCACTCCTTCAGTGTCGAGAGAGAAAATGGATCGTGCTCTGTAACTACGTAAGGTATGTTGCTAAAACGCGTGGCCAGCAGGGCCAACCGGCATGAGGCCGGATTCCATAGGTGCAGGTGTACGAGGTCAAAGCGCTCTTTTTTCAAAATTTTCCTGACAAAGAAAAAGTGTTTCAAGCTATGTTTGCTGGTGGTTGGCACCCGATGAACTGCAAAGCCTTCCTCTGTCCACTTTGAGCACCACGAGTCCAGGCTTGAATTAACGCCGCATGCGAGAGAAGCAGTGCATTTTTTCTTATCCAGATTTTTTGCCAGAAGAAGCATCTGTAGCTCCGCGCCGCCAGACAATGGAGTGTCTGTATAGAAGAGTATTTTTTTCATTGTCGATAATCGTCCTGTCCACTATAGCCAAAAAAACATGAAAATCATACTTGAATCTACCAGCTCAAATCTGTAATCTAGCACTGTCTTTTCCTTGGGCCGGTAGCTCAGTTGGTAGAGCAGTTGCCTCTTAAGCAAACGGTCCCGGGTTCAAATCCCGGCCGGCCCACCATACGCGTAGCCCCGCAAAGCGGGGCGGAGCGTTGTTCCACTCTTCTCCCACGCGTAGCACCGATGTACATCGGTGCGGCTCCCTGATTTCAGTTTTATTTTTTAACAAAATCTCATGAGGATTTTTCAAAAATCTGTTCCTGCTGTTTTTGTTGCCTTATTTCTTTTGGTACAGACAGTTCCAGCGTTTGCATTTCTTGACGGTTATGATTACTACGAAGGCAGATACGACAGCTCCTGGAATATTGATTACTCCAGCTCCACATGGGCGCCTACTTTTTATACCGATACAAAAGTTGATGGCACTGGTAATTATGGCGATTACGGCACGGGCACTGGCACTGGTACAAGTGGCGTCGGTACTACGCCAGCACCGGTCGGTGAGTACGGAGTTCCAGGACTTTCACTCCCTGAGGGAACAATCGGAGTTGAGGTATGGCCAAGCGGCGCCATTTACTGCATGGAGTCGGACGTAAAGGTGTATACAGCAGAGGCCAATTTTGATACTAAGAAAATTTACGATTACCTAAACACCACTACTGAACTCAGAGTTGATAGTGAGGAGATAGGGGAGGTCACTGTGTACGACGACTATCTGCCTTTTAACTACGGCTATATATATCCTCACAAGATGTTTGGCGGCACAATAACAGTACACTCCACTTGTTTTCAGGATGGGTTTGTAAATCAGGAAGTAGTAGTTGATGATCCCGATAACGTCAGTGGAAAAATAGTTCCAGGTAAAAAAACCGCCATATATATAGATGATGAAAATAAAGTGCGTGACGCAAAAACCGGTGAACTTTATGATAGGGCAAAGTACAACTCGGCGGAAAATAAAATTTACTATGGGGATACAGCTACTGTTTTTGGAGTCATGTTTGATGCGAGGACCGGTTATATCAACTACAGCGACCCCTCTACGCCGAGTGAAGACTATCCATACCCCGACATAGCTGATCTGGATGGATCTGTTGCTAAATCGCCGGAATCTGCAGGGCTTGATACGGACGCGCTTGTCAGTGTTTGGAATGAAAAAATATCACTGGGTGATCAAAGCATAAATTTTTCCTATGACAGATTTTCCGATGTTGATGTGGAAAGCGATTATTATGAGATTTTGGGATTTCTCGCTGAGCGCAATATTCTTGGCGGATATCCGGACGGTACCTTCAAGCCGGACAGGCTGATGTCGCGTGTTGAAGTTTTGCGTGTACTTCTTGATGCTGCGGGAGTTGAAGTTCCGGACGTTTCAGCCAGCGAAACCGCCGGATTTTCAGACGTCGTTCCAGGCCAGTGGTATGTAAAATATGTAAAGGCCGCAAAGGACAAGGGAATAGTGAGTGGGTATCCTGATGGTACATTTGGCGTCACAAAAACCATAAAACTTGGAGAGGCATTAAAAATGCTATTTTTGGCAAATGACATAGAAGTTCCGGATCTACCGGAAGATGCAATTTTACCGTCAGATGTCAAAGAGAATCACTGGTTTGCACCGTATGTTTACTACGCCAATATTAATTTGAAAATCTTGGAGGCAGATGCGAACGGCAACGTACATCCGGGTGAAGACCTGTCTAGGGCACATTTCTCGCAATTTGTTTTCAGACTCGTGTTCATTGAGGAAAACCTGCTGGATGAGTTTGCCAGCCATGCCTGGGCAATCTATGAGGCAAAGCGTGAGTATGGCAGGGAGAAAAATCTTGGTACCAACTTTTCTGCCGGTCCGTGCTTGAGTAATAAGATCATACCTGACACGGTTGCAGACGTGGCTCACAACCCGCGTGCGGAGGTGGATGACGATCCTGTCAATCAGTGTCCTGCGTTTGCCGAAGGTAGAGCCTCACATTTTGTCGAACTAGATGAAGGTGGTAATGCCATCTTTGTATATTGATCAAACCGAAGTATATTCCGCAAGAAAATTCCTATAAGGCAATACCATATGGGGATTTTTTGCTATTTTGTTTCTAACCTGTTATTGGTAATAAATCAGGACATAACCTGTAAAGAAGTCACTCTAACCTGTTAGACAGGTTGACTTAACCTGATCAAGCGGATATAATTCTACAGAGAATATTTTTTAACTATGTTCCTATGGCGTTCAGTCATACTAACAGTAAGGGACAGACCTATTTCCTTCACACCAAGGAGGTTACACTTCGTGGTGGCAGACTACAGCGGATTTTCTACTTCGCTCGCGAGGTAAAACCACAGGGCGGGCTCGATGCCGTTCCAGAGGGTTACGAAGTTGTAGAAAATAAGAAGACAGGTCTTCCTATGCTCAAGCGTGCATAAAGACACTCTCTTGTAGAGATGACTTTAAAAAAAGAGACTCAAGCATAACGCTTGGTCTCTTTTTTGATTTGTTGAGCTTGTGGTCGTGGTCGTATATCATGTGTACCAGTACGTGCTGGCGTGGCGGAACTGGTATACGCGCTGGACTTAAAATCCGGTGCCCCTTAAAGGCTTGTGGGTTCGAGTCCCACCGCCAGCACCAAATAATAAAAACTCTTACATTGCTTTTGTATAAGCCTACCTGCGTGATTTTTCCGCTTTGATTTTTTCCTCCAGTTTTTTTTCTTTTACCCTCTGTCGTGCCTCCGAGTCTCCGCGGCTCCAGTAGTAATCGTTGTAATCGACGAACTTCATGAGGGCCGCTCTCCACGGTGACCGCTCGGCGATGGCCCGGTGCATCTCCTGGCACAGTTTGCGATAGGAAGGATGTCCCTGTGCCACTGTACGTAACTCCAGCAGGTGCATCGCCTCGCGGTCGTTCATGCCCATGTTCCACCGTATGTTAAAGCCAAACAAAATCGCGTATTGGGCCTCCTCCGGAAATTCTTTTACAAGCCGGTCATACAGTGCGGCAGAGCGGTCTACGCACTCACCGACAATTTTTTCAAATCCAGCCTCGATCAGCTCGTGAGGCATGTTAAATCCCAGGTGTGGAGATAATCTCTGGCGTTCCTGTGTGCACATGCGGTGGCGTTGAATATCGCGATATGCACCGAAATCACCGATTAGGTCAAATGTCAGTGGATAGCCAAACTCAAGCGCGCGGCCTGGACGATCGCGGCGCGTTTTACGGTCACCGTAATATGTCGCCACGATCACGTCGCGTTTTTCTTTTGGCAGTTTTGCTACGATCTTTCGTAGCTGAGATATGGGATGGTGGCAGAAGGCATACAGCATCTGTGCGATGAACTGCTCGTCAAATTCTTTTTCATTCTTTGGATTTAGTAGGAGCGTAACCTGCTCCGCCGTCTCTGGAGTTATATCGTTGAGCAGAGAGTCTGCCAGCTTGAACATTACTATGGAGTTCTCGAGAGTGTACTCGCTTTTTCTGGCACGACGAACGTATTGAGGAATCAGCTTACTCGTCTCGGAAAAAAGCTTTTTTCCGATCTCGTTGAACTCCGCCACGTTCTTCGTAAGCAGATGCGAAATCAATCCTTGGAAAAATCGTCCGTTACCAAACATGCCTACATTCGTCAGCGTTGCGGCGGGCAGTAGCGAGCGCAATGTGTCGCAGGTCTTTGTTTTGAGGTCAAATTTATATGTTCTTTCAAACGCAGGTCTTTCCTCATCACTAAGGTCGTCCCAGCGCTGTTTCTCGCCATTGCCGCGTATATCGTACTCCGCTACCTCCAGTGGCTTTTGTTTGCCAAAGTACGCAGTCATCGGTTCTATGAGGTCGCAGTACGTCTTGAAGAAAAAATCCATCGCCGCAACATACTCACTTGCGTGCTCGGAGTCCATTATTTTTTTCTCGCGCAGATATCGCCAGCCGCCGTTCTCGTCTTTTTGGTCATAAAAAACATAACGCGATGACTGTTCGATAGGCGATCCGCCTATGCGGCGGTCTTCGATCTCTTTCGCGGCCAGGTTTGAAATATTTTCCAATGAAACATGAACTCCCTCCAACTCGCCAACGGAGTCGTCACCAAAGGCTATCAGGATGCGCTCTATCAGCTGATCTGCATGTTTCGGATCGATATGGCCTTCCTTGATAAACTCATTCAGCAAAACCTCGCGAAAGCCGCCCTTTGCCCGACTATATCTGGCGTATGCCGCACCGGCCATCCCATCCATATTTTTGATCGCAAAAATATCACCCTCCGGATCGGTGACATACTTCTTTAGAAGCTCTATTTCTTCTTTTGTAAACCTGGCCATCGGTAAGATATTAACAAATTACTGTAAAAGAGCCAACGGTACATATGACCACAAATATCTAATCTTATCAAGTAAATCTGTCTATTGTTATAAGAATATGATGTAAACTAAGTCCCTTACTATATTTATTATTATGTTTATTTATTATTATGAATAATTTTGAACCTGAGGCGAATAATGGTTGGGGTAACGAGCCGGAGTTTGCACAAGCACTGGCCACAGCACTTATCAGTGCGGACACATTGTTTACAGGAGATGTCTCGAAAGTTAGCGGACGTGACAGATTTATAGTTGATCAATGGACATCAAATGCTCCATTGCCGGCAATTCATGGAGATCCTGCGGCGGTTGCTTTGAGGGAAAGAGGCGGTATGTTTGCTCCGCCGGATGAGGCGGCGCGTACCGCCGTGGCCGAGTTGGTTGGCAAATATGATCTGCATGATCTTCCCGATCGTGTTGTGGAGATGGCTTCCGGCTTTGAAGATCAAAGGCGCGGTGTTGTAGAAAGATTGATGCATTCGATGAAACTTATGATAAAAACAGCCGTTGCTATTGCAGATGGCGGCAAAGTTCCGTCCTACGAAGAGCGTTATATGGCCACCACAGGCCAAGGTCTAACAGTTTATGATCCGAAAGATGATGTAGAAAAATTACGTGCGGCTTTGGCTAAAAGAGGATTTGACATAACTACAAGTAGAGATCTTGCAGATACCACAAGAGCTTGGAGAGAGTCTCTTGGTTTTGTTCCAAATGAAGATTTGGCACGTGAGGTTTTGCGTGCAAAAAAATACTTGACTGAGCTGGTAAGGGATGTTTTGTTTTCAAAAGTTGATTTTGGAGATGAAAAATTTGGCAGACACCTTGAAGGTGTGTCGTTTGATGGTTATGAGTTTAGGCCGGTGACAGATCTTCCACCGCACGCAACAGCTACAAACACATTCATAGGTGGTGAAGATGCCGATGGTAATCCATTATTTCAAGCTCTCTTTGAGTACAACATTCATCATCCAATGACTATGTTG
>JBBTWW010000045.1:0-12029 GCA_038062595.1 Patescibacteria group bacterium
AATCCAGTCCCCCATCTAGGCAGACTAGAAGCCACCAATCCATGCGGCGAGCAGTGGCTACACGATGGCGACGTATGTAATCTCGGATCAATCAACCTCTCCAAGTTCATTCGAAATGGCAAGCTCGACGAAGAGCGTCTAAAGTACGTCACGCGCATGTCCACACGCATGCTCGACAACGTGATAGACATATCAGACTTTCCTGTAGAAAAAGTAAATCAGCGTTTCCGCGATAATAGACGCGTAGGCCTTGGACTAATGGGTTTTGCAGACCTGCTTTACCAACTTCGTATCGGCTACGACACCCAGGAAGGATTGGATATGGCACGCTATACGATGAAGCTAATCAACGAGACATCCATAGACGAATCCATTAAGCTCGCAGAGAAAAAAGGCGTGTTTCCAAACTGGGAAAAATCCATCTTCGGTCCAGGAGGTGCAAATATTCGCCGCAGAAACGCCGCACTCACCACTGTCGCACCAACCGGCTCGATTTCCATGATACTGGACTGCTCGTCCGGCGTTGAACCATTCTTTGCGCTCGCATATTACAAAGAAGTAATGGGCGGCCAAAAACTTCCATACGTAAATCAATTTCTCGAAAGAGAACTTAAAGATCGCGGGCTGTTTTCTGAAGAGATCATGGACAAGATCATAAAGAGTGGCTCGATACAGGGCATACCGGAGATACCAGAAGACATGAAAAAGGTCTACGTCACAGCTATGGATATAGGCGCCGCGGATCATACCCTCATGCAAGCTGCATTTCAGGAGCATGTCGAAAACTCCATAAGCAAGACCATCAACTTTCCAAACAGCGCAACAATGGAGGACGTGGAGAATGGATACATTCTGGCATGGGAAAAAGGATGCAAGGGCTGTACCGTATACCGCGATGGCAGTCGTCAGGAGCAGGTACTTAATCTTCATAAGGAAGAAAAAACACCGGAGCAGGCGTTAACACATGCCGAAGAAGCAAACGGCAGACCTCATCGCTCACTTGAAGTCGACGCCACTGACGAGCTAAAAAAGAACAAAATCTGCCCCGAGTGCAAATCGACGGTGAAGATGGCCGAAGGCTGTATCCTATGTATAACCTGTGGATTCTCCGCCTGCGCAGTCTAGCTATCTGATAGAGCTTGACGATTTCAAAAATAGTGATAATCTGACACTTCCATGACAAAGGAAACACCTAATAGGTATGAAAATTTTGACGACTCCCAAGGCGCAGGCGGAGACGAACGTCAACAGATACGTAGTCAGTATCTGAAGCTGGTTAAGCAGTATAGCTCACACCCGCTCGCACCATTGTCGCGAAAAGATACGGTAGTGCTTTTGGCTTCCGTGGAAGGCCCGGATTTTGATGTATCAAAAGCACGTGAAAAACTAAGAAGTCTTCCCGAGGAGCTGAAAAGCAAACAAAAGGATGCTATACGTGGAAGTTATCGAAAATTGGTCTCGCAATATGCGGACAAGCCGGACTCCCCTCTTTCCGCTGACGATACGAAGGCCATCCTCTCGCCAATTGAGCAACCAAATTTTGACATTGAATTTGCCCTGAGCATGCTCGGTACGCTGGAAGAATCACTAAAAAAAGGAAAAGAGATTTTTGACAGACTGAATGGCTTCCTAAAAAAAGAACCATATAGCTCATTATACAAAGACCGTGACCCACGCAAGCTGACTTATATAGACAAGGTTGCGCTATTGAAAGATCTGGAGCTGACGCAAACTGTGTATGAAAAAATGCAGAAATGGAAAGCGGCAGGACTACTACTTGAGGATAATATACTGCACAAGATTGCAACAGACTTCGTAAAACTTTCTTCAGATGACAAAAGAAAACGCGCCGATACGTTGGAATATATACTGGAAATAAAGGACCGCAAAGCTCTGCATGGGATATTTGAAAAATTACCGGAAATCATGAGAAAGGGTCATAAGAAAGCCTTTGAAGCCATGCCGCTTGATGAACAGCCGGAGTTTGTAAAAATGCTCTTCGTACAAGCTTACAAGACAAAAATATCGCAGATGCAGTTACCAGGAGAGGAGGGATTGACGCTATTTGCACCAGATCCATACCCAAGCGCAGCTTCCTACCGCGCGTGGTTTGAGGGGCAAAAACTTGCTGATATGCCAAGACTTTTGGAAAACTCTGATCTGGATGATACTCTAAAACCGGAACGCAAGCTGTACGTAAAGCAAATGACAGAGATATTAAAAAATGTAAAAAGTCCCATTACGAAAGCACGCGTACGCGATGAATTTAATAATAGTGACCTGACTATGCGTGGGTCACTCATTCGACAATACAAAAACCAGCCCCCAAAAGAAGATACTGAGCCGGTCAAAAAAACTGAATCTAGCCAAGAAGATACATCAGCGGCGGACAAACAGGGTGATATTCGCAAAAAACGCGCATTATTTCAGGAGGCTCTGGAAGAACAGGTGTCGGGTACGCCAAATACCGAGCTGGAGAAAGAAGCTCGTGTGTACTCTCTATTCCGTGAGGTGGCAGAACGTCGAAGACGTGCTGAAGTGCGCTATAACGTACAGACAGTTGATAAACTCCAGGAGGCTGTGTCCGGTAACTCGGAGCAGGTCAAAAAAGAACAACGCTTGCAGGAAGGCGTCACTGCATTTGATCGTGACAAGTCGGAAATAGAGCACGAGACTGGCTTGCAACGCACCGATGACGACAAAGCCGAGGCTATCGGCAAACAACAGCCCAAACCGGAGTTCTCCGACTCTATTCGCCTAAAGGAAACCCAACTGCGCACGGATACGAATGCCATGTCAGCTCTGCGGCGTGAGCTAAAGCCTGGATATGGAGATCATAATGCCATACTGACAAGCACGCGCTTGATCAATCGCGAAGGCCGGGAGATATTTACCACCGAGGCGCTACACTCGGAACTGCCAAGAATACAGGATGGAATAGCGGCAAAAATTTTAAATCTTGTTTCGACACGAGCGCATGCACAAGGACTGGAACTTAACGCGAAAGATAGGAAAGATGGCGTAGACTCTCTCGACTGGGACAAACTGCATCACAAGACGTTTGAACAGGCGGCTTAATCTTGAATAGATCAACTTCCTAAAGCTCCTTGCAATTATTTTGATCGGGACCCAATCCTTTACCACCGGCAGTACTGCATTCACCTTCCGTCAGGAGCTGTGAAGAAATTAGGTCAGTACACTTGTTATCCCACCAGCAACGGCTCCTGTTTCCGGAGCTCAAGTCATCCTCCTCTTCGCCGGTATCAATTTTTATATCGAATTCGAAGCCTTGAAAATTTTCAAAATTCTGCGAGGCGTCTTCATCGTTGATTGACAAAGATTTTGCGGCACGAATAACTTTGGCGGCCTCGGCACGATTGATGCCATCATCCGGGCGGAATCTTCCCTGCCCATCGCCTTCGAAGAGACCCATGTTTTTACATCCCTGAATATAGGCGGCGTCACGATGATTCACGGCAACATCCGGAAAATCTACCCTGAAAACGGAGGCCGGTATAATACCCTGTACTTCGAGAATTATCCTGCACACTTCGGCACGGGTCGCCTCACGATTAATATCGGCATGGCCCTGGACAAGCGAGATACCGACTTCTTCCGCGCGCTTCACATAACCACGCGCCCAGTGGTCACGCGCTTGCATGTAGTCGGGAATGCCATCAGCTGGGCCTTGGCCCGAGCTCTCAAATACCATACGTAACATCTCTGAAATTTTTACCTTTTCCCCCGGGGAGAATATACCGAGTAGGTTACCGGACTGGTCTTTCTTACCGGCAGCGATACCATCATTGGTAACCTCTATAACATGGCGCGCAAACCATTGATCCAGTGGTACATCTTTATACGGAACGATTTTCCTTTGATATAGCCTTTCTGTACTTAATGCCAAAAGTTCATTGATGTCATTATCCATCTCGATGACTGCTTCACTTAAGGCCCTTCCGGAAAGTGAGGACGTTTCATTAACGAAACTTACAATTCGTGCGTCCATCTGTTGTGCAGTATCTTCGTCAACAACGGCTTTTTCCACATGATCCAGTACGGCGTTAAGATCCGCGTTATTAATTCGACTCGCAACCTGCCTCAACTGATCAGCAGAACCCAGCACTTCATTTTTCGCCTGCAAAATAAGATTCTGATTATCTTCCGTCAGCACACTGACAGACTCTAGAACAGTAGCCATGTGCTGTTCAAGACGCTCCTGTACGCGTCCCATTAGACTCTGAATAACAGCTTCCTGCTGAGCCAAAATGCGCGTAACAACTTTATCTATAAGTTCATTCGAAATACGTTCAAGCACTTTTCCCATAACATCCGTCTGCACTCCTTCAAGATCAACTCCGGCAAGTATATTGTCTATGTCCTGTCTATCACCTCTATTACCAAAGAGAAATCCGCACTGCGGACCAGCCTGTCCGCGCAAAAACTCAAGTTCCTCAATAGTATCCTGAACTTCTACGCGATCTTTCGCCGCGTAAGCCTCGTTCATCTTTTCTACTAGAGACTTGGCCTTACTGACAATCTTGCCGCAGAACTCCATTTTCTCAGTCGGATGTTGTCCGCTGATTTTTATCTCGGAAAGTTTTTTTATCACGTGTTCAATTTCGCGTGTAATTTCCTTTATCCTGTCGTCAAAAAACTTGAACTCCCTGTCTTCATTGGATGCCTGTACTGCTTCCCACCACTCCTGACGCAAGTCCTGAATCTCAAGCTGTATATCTTGTGCGCGATCAAGATCGGTACCACCGCACATTTCGTCCTTGAGCGACTGAAATCTCTTAACATACTCTTCGAGACCTGACACGCTCTTGCTATTGCCTGTACGGATACTTTCACGCGATATGCGCTTAATTTCACGTTGCCAGTCTTTAAGCTCACGTGCTATATGTGTGCCGCATTGCTCGACAACATTTGCCTGCTCCTGATAATCTCGCTGTGTATTCCAAAAATCATTGGAACAGTTACCGGCATCAGATAGCAGATCCCATCCACTCTGTGGATCGGAAGTTGCAGTTTTTTCCGCATCAGCCGTTTTGCTTACCGCGCAATCTAGAAAACCCTTCAATTCCGTGGGCTCCTTCCCGAGACGGCGCGTGATATTCTTGAGCTCACGCTCCATGTTTTTGTGGTCGCGCTGGCGATCTTTTATATTACGAAGAATGTCGCGTGACTGTTGTGCGGCATTAGTTACCTCCTGAAGCTCTTTGTTCTTCTCCCAAAAATCATTTCTTAAATCATCAAAATCGCGCTGTATATTTCCAAAATCATTGCAGTCCGTAAATGATGTCAAAGAGCTCTGTATTGTGATGAAAAGCGCCTGCATGTCCTCATATGTCTTTTTATATCCGGACAAATCCCCTTTCGCATCTTTTACAAGACGATCATATTCACGCTTTATATTACGGTTCAAATCACGATCTGTATCTTTGACCCAGTTCTGTGCATTCAACCTGCACTCTTCTTTATTAGCCGTTTCGTTAAGTTCATTTATAGTTGTGTAAAAATCATCACGATTATATTCACAGCCCCTCATATCATCCCAAAACGTACTCTTGGCAACGCCATCAGGCGTACATAGGGTATCAACGCACTGCTTGAACTGCGTTGTAAGAGAAGTCAGCGGCGTGAGATCGAGAACGGATGAGCCCTTTCTCCGTTGAATATCCTTAAGCTGCGTCGCCATATTACGGTCATACTCTTTGCGACGTTCCTCACATGAATTCTGTTTATTCGTATTATCACAGGCCTGATTTATCTTATCTACCTCATCGTTAATGTCGTAACGAAGGTCATTTAACTCATTATCCTTGCTCCAAGCTGTAGCAATTGGGCCGGAGTCACCAATACTTATTAAGTCAATCAACGCACGTCCTTCACTAATTTTCATACCCCAGCTGGACCAGTATCCTTCGAGTGCGGCGGTGTCAAAACTTGGCGTACATTTTTTTTGATTAGCAACGTTACTTCGCCAATTTTTTAACTCCTGATCTTTTTGATCAAATGCGTGTGTGAGGTTTGATTTTTCATTCGTGATGTATTCATCATTGGATGATTCACTGGCGCCGTTCTGCGCGATCAAGCTTGAATCCAGCGCAAAGACAGTGCCGCCTATTAAAGAAATAACAAGAACCGCCCCGATGAGCACATATCTTTTATCAGACATTGTGTATTTGTTATGGTTTTTATAATACTATTATACATAGAACTAACAGGTGTGTCAAATTACGCCGCTTAAATGTCACTCGGTGTTTATTTCCGGTTCTAATCTGGTAAATTAACATTCTTCCTGATATACTTAGACGAAGTTTTTTATGATTGAGTTTATCGTATATATAGTGATTCCACTCTTCTGCCTGTTGCTGGTGATCACGGTGTTTTTGCACCTGTTATTTCGTGTCCCTTATGTGCCGTCGCCGATGCGGGCTGTGCGGCGCATGATCAAGCTGGCGGAGATAAAGCAAAAAGACGTAGTATACGACCTCGGCTGTGGCGACGGCAGACTGCTTTTTGAAGCCGAAAAAAAGGGTGCTCTCGCGGAAGGTTTTGAGATTGCACCGCTCGTTTACCTCCTTGCCATTGTGTGCAAATTAGTCGCGCGTTCAAAGGCAAAAGTTCACTTCAAAAGCATGTTCTCGGTCAAGATGCACAAAGCTGATGTTATATTTTGTTACCTACTTCCAGGAGCATTAAAAAAACTTGCTGAAAAATTTCAAAAAGAGTGTAAAAAAGGTACAAAAATCATCAGTCATACTTTTCGTATACAAGGGATGGAGCCTGTGAAAATTTTGCGAAAAAACCGCCGCCTACGTCTTCCAACTGTATATTTGTACCAAATCTGACAATGGAACAATCCTCTCTAATCGCAATTGAAATTGCTGTTGTGATCTTCATCATCATACCAACCGTTATTGCATTTATTTTTGGTGCGCCTTTTGTACCTACCCCAATGGCTGCGGCGGAAAAAATGATCGAGCTGACCGGCATACAAAAGGGCAAAAAACTCTATGACATGGGCTGTGGCGATGGCAGGTGCGTATATATAGCGGCAAACAAGTATGACGCGGACGCTGTGGGAATAGAGCTAACGCCGTGGGTGTATCTAATCGCAAGGATCAGAAAATTTTTATGGAAATCAAAAGCCATTTTGTTGATGCAAAATTTTCGCTCTGTAAATATCTCCGACGCAGACGCTGTTATTTTCTATCTACTGCCCGACAGTCTAAAGCTCCTGCGGCAAAAACTGGAAAAAGAGCTGAAACCAGGATGCCGCGTAGTGTCATACGCATTTGAAATAGCTGGATGGAAACCGGTGTACGTGGAGCCAAAAAAACCAGAGCAAAACATCACACGCATACTGGTCTACGAGATAGGCAAAACGTGATCTTTGCGACGCAAACGCCAGGCTACAAAAGCCAATAGAAAATATGAAGCCGCAACGGCAGGCCACCCGAAATATGGCACCGGCACCGAGGCAAACGGTACAAGTGAAAGTACGTTGGTTATTTTTATAATGATAATAAATATAACCCACCCCCACCATGCGGCAAGCAGGCCGAGGGAGAAAGAAACTATACTTAGACATACAGCCGCAAAGGAAAACGCCATGGAAAAAGGGACAAGCGGTACGATCAGAAGATTTGCAATCGGCGCAATAAGCGACCATGAGCCGAATGAGTTAAGTAAAAGGGGAAGCGTAAAAATCTGCGCCGCAAGTGTAGGCGCGAGGAGAGCTGTAATTGCTTTGATCGGCAGTATTTTTTTTAAAACCGTTTCAATATCTGAAGACAAAAATACAAGACCAAACGTAGCGGCGTACGAGAGTTGAAATCCTTTGTCGTACACCACTGTCGCCGGATTAACCAGTGCCATACCGAATGCCGTTATGATCAGTATGTGAACTATATCAACCGGCCGACCAACCCACATAGCGCATAGCGCAAGCATCCCCATCAGTGAAGCGCGTACTACCGACGCACTGGCACCCGCAACAATGCAAAAGGCGGAGATAATTAATAATGCAAAAATTATTCTTAAATGCTTTGGCAAAGCTGAAAGTGCAAAGCTTACAAATACGATGAGTATCGTGATGTTGTAGCCGGAAATGGCAACTATATGAGCGATACCTGTAACTTGAAATCCATGGAAAAGGTCCTCTGGAATACCCTTACGTGCACCAAATAAGATACCTGAAGCTAGACTGGCATGTGGTTCCGGAAAAAGAATATTGATCCGATACTGTAAAAAACTTCTAACCAATCCAAGCCATCGAAAAACCACAAGACCGTGAAATTCATTATCAACTTTTCTTATGACCGGGCGGTACATTACGCCGTAAACATCGAATAAAGATAGATAGTCCGAATACGAAAAATCCGGTGTATCTTTTGGCTGCTCCAGTCGTCCACGTATCTCGACCATATCACCGTACGAAAACACGGGATATTTTTGCACAACGGCAAGTATACTGCCGCTGACCACACGCGGGGTCTGCCATGCTTTTCCGGCTAGAGATACCGACTCGATCTCCACGGTAAGATTTGTATGGTCAACACGTTCATCCGGTAGCTGCACCACGGCGCCGCGCGCGACCAACTCCGTATTGAATGACGCGTAATAACCGACCAATGATGTATCTCCGGATTCCGGCAGAGAGTAGACAAAACGCGCGGCGCCTAGCACGAACGCACCAAATACAAAAAGTACAGTGGATACAAAAATATGTCGCCGAAACACTAAAGACAAAAAAATAACGAAAACAGCGGCCAAAACTGCGCCATCGACGACAAATGCCAATTTCAAAAATTCAAGATTTTTAAAAATCGCCGCCGTAACTATGCCGCACAGAAAAGCACACACGACAAACTGGACAGTGCGTTTCATAATTGCGTCTCATGTAGAGAGCTGCCTTTCTTGGAATATGACGCAATACGTCTAGCACCGCGCTCACCAAAGTCGTGCAAAAAATGATGATAGCTGGAAAACGAATAATCAATAGGATCATCGACCATACCATGTACAACCGGATCATAAAATAATGACGCCAACGTATTTTCGAATTCGGCTGTGGTGTTGATATAACGATATTTTCCAACCGGCTCCCAGGAAAAATCACTTACACCGCCGCTATATGACTGCTTCATGAAATCTGCAGTCTTCTCGACGATTGCATTGATGACTGTAGTCGCAGCGTGCTGATCTGTATGTATCAATATATGCACGTGGTCAGGCAGGATAACCCAGCCGCACAGCGTAAATCCAATCTCCCTCTGCAGATCATATAAATAGTGCGAAAAAAGATACGCGTGTTTCGCATCCCTCAAGATGGGTTTCTTTGCATCGGTATACAGTACAGTATGCCATGCCGGCAGCAGTTTTGTAAATACTTGTGGCATCAGCCATCAAGCATACAGAACAAACATGAAATTTTTCTAAAATCCGTATGAAGAAATTATGAAAAAAATGTGAAAAAAATATTAAAAACTTATGAAGCCTGTTAAAGCCAGGATTGAAGTCATGGTTGTATTGGTAACAGACCTGAGATCGCACCAGACACAACTGCAACCGGATTTTCTTCTTGCGCAATACACCCGGTAAAAACTAGAGTAAGTACAATGCAGGGTATCAAGAATTGCCTCGTACGCATGAGGCAAAGGTATCATACCCACATACGGCCATCCCAGACCCTCCACTGGACATATACGGCTATATATAGTATAATTACAGGAAGCCTTATGAAAAAAACTAACAAAAAATCTGCCGGAAAAAGCCTAATAAAATGTATTGCAACAGGTCTGCCTATGATACTTGTAGCGATACTTGTAGTAGTATCCATTCAGGTATCTTACGCACAGGACAACTCCCCTTTTCAGGACGTACCTGCTGGCAACAAAAACTTTCTAGCGATATCTGCGCTATATAATTCTGGCATCATACAGGGATTTCCTGACGGTACATTCAAGCCCAATAAACTACTCGGCCGCGCTGAGTTTTCAACTATTCTGGCAAAAGCAAAAGGCATAGACGTCACAACTACGAAAAATAAAAAATGCTTTCTAGACGTGAAGCCTGATGACTGGTTTCGCCCTTACGTATGTACATTAAAGGCCCAGAAAATTATTAATGGATATCCGGATATCACTTTCCGCCCTGGCAACGACATCAAGAGAGGAGAGCTTACGCAGCTGATTTGTGCTTCCGAAAAATGGCAAACCACTGAGCAGGCAAATCTCCCCTACTCCGATATACCAAGTGACGCTTACTACAAAAACTGTGTCGCCTTCGCAAAGTCTGAAGGTTTTTTCGATAACATACTGGATAATAACGCATCGATATTTCTACCTGGCAAGCCTGTAACACGCGCCGAGGCAGCACAATTTATTCACAACGCCATACCCTCTGTAACAACCAAGTCTCTTTCGGATATGTCGAGCGATAATACGAACGATGAGGAAAACACGACCGCCAGCGACAATACCGTAACTTCAGTTGCTCCATTTACTCCGCACCCGGCCGAGCAAGTAAGAGGATCGGTATTTGAAAAGATATCTCTATCCGGAGACTTTCCGAACACATTTTATAAAAACGAAGTTTATTATTTTCAAGGTGAGATCTTGACCGATGGATACAGTGATATTTTTGCTTTTATAATAGATTCAGCGCAAAAAACCACCACATACACCGGTACCGTTACTGATCGACACTTTTCTATTCCGGTTGTGTTTCATACGCCTGGCAACTATGAACTTGGCATAATCCCGGGGAAGTCCGGTTCAAGCAAAGTTGTGAATATAAGTGTCCTCGATCAAGAGCCACAGACTCCAGATAGTAGCGTTTCTCAAGGTACACAGGCCACGAATTTAGATGCAAAATTTGAAGATGGTAAAAGCACGTTCTCGTGGACTCCCGGGGGCGCCACTGCGGCTTCACGCCTGGTGTTTACACAAGGCAATTCAAAAGTCTCATATATGTTTCGTCAGCAAAGAAGTTCCTTTGAAATACCATTCGCGGATTTTAAAGATTTTTCAATAGGGCCGATACAATGGTACGTAGAAAATGCAACCATAACGCAGTCCATGCCGTTACTCGTATTCGGCACAGCATGGAAAAAAAGCGATATAAAAAATACAACCGCGCTCGAACACAGCTACAGAGTTATTGAAAAGAATAAAATCAACGTAACGTCGCTGGATGAATCTCCGTCATCGACACATACCTTGCGTCTACAGGCAAAATTATTGGCTCGCACGGCTGCGGATGCAGTTATCACTTACCCGGACGGAAGCGTGAAAAAAACGGCTATCATTAGTGGCAACTCTGGAGACATAGCCGCTAACACAAGTATAAATTTCGTGTATCAATTATCGCAGTCCGGACGCTATATATTTGAGATCAATGAGCCGACTGGAAGTGCCATGCTAAACGTACCAATCTATGGAGAAAGCGGCATTCCATTGGTACCGGATTATTTTGATCTGAATAATCCATCACTCGACTCAACCAGCGCGTTTAATATTTCCAGCAAACGCACAGAGCTTTTTAACCTAATCAACAACGCACGCCGCGCACATGGACTGCAGGCAATCTCTATTGACACAGCAATAAATGAAGTCGCACAGGCACACAGCGAAGACATGATAGCCAGAAATTTCTTCGCGCATGTTAACCCTGACGGTAAGAGCCCCGAGGATCGACGTAAGGAAGCCGATATCACCACTAGCGTACAGGAAAATCTAGCCAAGGCCGCGACGATACGATACAGCCACGAAGGATTGATGCGGAGCCCAATACACAGAGCAAATATTTTGGATCCACGTTGGACACGCGTAGGGCTTGGCGTGGCGCGTAGTGAGCAAGGATACATCTTTGTCAGCGAGGAGTTTTCCACTAACCCTATTACAAACGAAGACGTATCGTCCATGCGCGATGGGTTGGTATCTGCCGTGAATGAAAAACGCGCGCAAAATGGCCTACTTCCACTAACTGTTAGCGCAACACTACAGACAGTGACTAAT
>JBBTWW010000046.1:0-1985 GCA_038062595.1 Patescibacteria group bacterium
TGGCGATCCCGCTGTATTACGAGGACGAAAATGGCAATGTAGTAAATCCGGCTGATAATGATGGCGAGGGGCGGCTTGAAACTTTTCTCATCCGCATGCGCGCACCGTGCCAGGGCGCAGAAAATGGTGTCGAACACTGTGCGTCCAATGAGAGGATAGAGCTCTATCCTCCGGTTAATCATCCTGACGAACGCGACATTGAAAAAGATACGGAGATGTTTCTGTGGGAGGCCAGTGCAAAAGACAAATTCGGCACCGTAGTGCCAAAGGGGGTGTTTGGGAGGAGTGAAAAAGTTTACGATGAAATTAACCAAATGTACAAGAGACGTACTTTGCCACGCGAAAACACCGAAATATATTCAAGCCTTATCAACAGAAAGCAAAACAACTTTGATAAAAACGTGATCTTTGACTGGACCACGCACTGGGGAATGGATATAGATGGGAAATATGGCTCTGTGTATGATTATATTTTCAATACTTCAACAGATTGGCAGTGGAGAAATTCCTGGACTACAGACCGGCCATACTTTGCCTTTGAGATGTACAACTCTCCACTGCAAAATGACAAACAACTCGGCGATATCTGGTATACGGTGCCGTATCTTGAGTATCAGATACTGGTAAACAGACCAGTATCAAATACAGATTTCTTCTTCATCGGCGATGTCACCATAGACGGAAAGAGGAGGGTGAATATAATCAGGAAAAAAACACTGGAGGTAGGCCCACTGGCCAATTTCCGCTTCTATACATTCCCTCAATAATGAGGGTCACAAAAGGTTGACAATATGGCCTCAATAAGGGTATAAATGTGTTCTCAACCTATATAACTATGGTGAAACCGGACAGATTTACAGGTTCACCCGCGGAACGTTCTCATGAACGGAGGGCTAGTTCAGCTACCTATGAAACCGCCAGGGTGGCTGGCTCTATAGCAGCGGCGGTAGCGGCGACTGTGGTAACCGCAAATGCCTATGCCCAGAATATGCCGGAGCCGAGAGAATTTCCGGGTGTAAACAGAGGGATGCCAGTTCGCAATCTGAGCATGAGTCCGGATAATGTTGTTCGTTGGGCTGAGTGTACTGACAGAAATTGTACTTTTGATCATTTGCAATTAGAAGCACCTGACCTAGGCATCACCGAAGATGGACTAATTACTGGATCAATCGAGTCGCAGGATCCACCAACTACGCGGTATGGCAAGAGAGTGTTAACCACAGAAGGTGGTAATACGTTTGTTCAACAAGATGGGGATCAAATCTTTAAAAATGGAGAACCATGGTTTGATCTTACCGGCGCAGGCGGCGTATGGTCGGTGAATCAGTATCCTGGCGGACGATTAGCGATAGCATTGACTAGGGATGGAGAGCAGAGAGGTAGTGCCGATATTTTCTTGATAGATGAGGATACACCAAGCGGCAGTTTTACTGATTTTTGGAATGTGGCAGTCCCTTTACGCGACATAAATAGGACGGATAGAAATGAACTTGGCATAGCAGTATTTCCAGGACGTGGTGAAGCGTTTGTAAGCGTTCAACAACTTCGAGAAGGAGCCGTCGATATGTTTGATACGATTACATCCCCTGACTTGATTGCATATTCAGCAGATCGATCTGTATATGATCCTGAACATAGATGGATTAATCCAAATTTTGCATCTGCATTAAATGATTCCGCGGCGTTTGAAATGTCTCCATCATGCGTTGAGAAAGTGTTAATCGATGATGCAACAGGTGACCGCACACTGGCATCGTGTCTTTCATTTCTACGCAGCTCTACCGCCCTGTACTCCTGCGTATACATGCCAGCGCCGCCGGCAGATGATGATCATGATCTGACACCGGAGGCTGAGGATAACTGCCCGGGAGTGTCAAACAGAGATCAGGCGGACTGGGATGAGGACGGACTGGGAGATGCGTGTGATACAGACTCCGATAACGACGGCAGAAATGACAGCAATGATCCATGCCCGCAGAACTTTA
>JBBTWW010000047.1:0-6819 GCA_038062595.1 Patescibacteria group bacterium
AAATAGATTTTTGGATTCAACAATCGGATGAGTTCGGGCTGGTTCAATTTAAAAGAAAAAAAAATATTATGATCAATAACAAAAAGGTGACGTTTATATCTCCAGAAGACCTAATTATCAGTAAGCTTTTGTGGTATCAAAAAAGCGGCTCAACACGCCATATGGAAGATATCCAATCAGTTTTTAAAATTTCAGGCACAAAATTGGATCTTGACTACCTCCGGAAGTGGGCAGGAAAAATAAAAGCGGTTGATATCTTGAGCAAATATTTATAGTATTTTTTTGCTCGTCCGACAGAGAGGTGTTGGAGCTGGTGCTTTAGTATTGACAATCGGCATGTTTTCCTATTTAATAGGACACTATAATTTCTATTTTTATGGCTTCAGAAGGACCAAATCAGGTAGGAGAGATGACTTTTGACAGGGCAATGGCTCGCGCACAAGAGATTGCAGTACAGCTTTTGGATGCTGACATGACGGATCCGGCAAATGTGGCTATGAGAGAAGAAGCATTTGCTATGCTAAGAGCTTTTTCTGATAGAAGTGAAGCACTTTATACGCATGCATGTTCTGCAGTTGTGGCTATTAGAAGGCAGGCACGGGCAGCGGCCAACGACACTACTGTCGGGCCTGTTATGACAGAGAAAACTGGGCCGACTAGAATTGTTATTTTGGATCCCGATAGGATTCGATCAGAACTTGGTAGAGAACCGACGCCAGACGAAAGTGATGCTATAGCATTACATATGGATGCAGAGGCCTGTGGTCGTTCCATTACCATGACCGTAGCCGCGTGCGAAGTTTTTGGCGGTCATGTAAGCGCTGAGACAAGGCGAATACTTGGTGTGTACTGAAGTGATGTATAATGTTTGCAATGAAAAAGGTTATAACAGGTATATCACGGTCTGTGCAAAAATTAAGTATAGTAATTGCTACGCATAATAGGGCTCACTTTATAAGTGATGCAATTCAGAGTATTTTAAACCAATCCTATAGGGACTGGGAGCTGATTATAATTGATGATTTTTCTTCTGATAATACATTAGATGTTGTATCTAAATGGCAAAAAATTTGTCCGCAAATTATATATATAAAAAACGCTTCAAATCTTGGTATTTCAAAGACGTACAATATAGGTTTTCTGAAGGCAAGAGGTAAATATATTGCCATACTGGATGATGACGATCAGTGGTCAGATCCTGAAAAATTACAAAAACAGGTTGAATTTTTAGACGCAAACCATGATTATGTTGGTTGCGGAGGAGGAATGATTGTAATTGATGTTTCTGGTAAAGAACTGTATCGGTATTTAACACCACAGACTGATGCTCGTATAAAAAAACTTTCTTTATTCGTCAGTCCTATGGCAAATAGCACAACACTCTTTAGAAAAGACAGTGCGCTTGAAGTGGGATTATATGATGAGAGTATTCAAAATGCATGCGATAAAGATTTCTGGTTGAATTTAGGGTCTAAAGGCAAGCTTTATAATTTTGGTGAATATTTTGCATACTACAGAGTGCACGACACAAATAACACACTGAAAAATCTAAGAAACTATATAAAAGATTCCTCTCTTGTCATGAGTCGGTATAAAAACAAATACCCATATTATTTCTGGGCAAAGAAATTTTATACACTTCAATATCTATATACATATATACCAAGGCCATTTAAGAAAGCAATACATCATTCATTGGCATCTTTTAGAAAGAAAATATTTCAATAATTATGAAAAAAGTATTATTTTTCTTCGCCGTTCTTGTTTTTGTGAAAATATTGATTTCTTATTCATTTCCTTCTCCTTGGGTATTTGGTGATGCAGCTGTTTTCACATCTAAAACAAGAGCCATTATAGAAAATGGAAATTTTAATTATGATCAGTATCATTTTGGATGGCTCAATGTTCCTCCACTTTACTCAATTATCCTTCTGCCAGCTTATATATCACACAATCCTGAAATAAATCATCGCATTATATTAGTAATTAATATCATATTAACCTCTTCCATAATATTCCCTGTATATTTGCTAGGTAGAAAATTTCTTTCTGAAAATGAAGCGGCGTTAACTGCACTTTTCTCTTCAACATACCCATCAATGTTTGGCTATTCTTTTACCGTAATGAGTGAGAATTTATTTCTGCCGCTTTTTTTATTATCAGCATTATTACTGCATAAAACATATACATCTAATAAAATTAGTTCTGAATTTCTACTAGGGTTGGTGCTCGGAGCACTTTTTCTAACGCGAACTGCTGGTATATTCCCGATTATCGCATGGATAATATACACATTTTTTGCCGTCTGGCAGGAAAGAGATAGAATTAATTTTCTTAAGAGAAAGTTGATTGTTATAGTTGGATTAATATTCTCTGTTTCGTGGTGGTATTTAGTAAAGGAACCGGCACCAAGTGGAGGTTTCTCAGGATATCAAATCGGTGATTATGTACAAACTGCACTAAGTATAGCCTCCAACTTACCTGATTTTATAAAAAGTTTATCTCTTGCATTTAACCAGATGTCGTTCTTGATAATCGGAACACTCTTTTTGCCTACGGCATTGATAATTGGTTCTTTGTTTTTCAATGATCTATCCATGAGAATGGTACTGAAACGTCTAAAACCAGTTTTGTTTTTTTGCCTATTCACAATCGTTCTGTTTTTTGGTTTCTCGGTTACACATCAATTCATATTTTCGCAAAAAATAGCTGAACGCTACATGGTATTTGGTCGCTACGTTGAGGCGGTTGCACCATTGCTTATCACTATTGCATCGATAATTATATTTTCCATAAATGCAAAGCTGGTATTCTGGAAAAAATGCGGCTTGGTGGTTGTTTTTGTAGTTATGACTGGTATATCAATACTACATTTCCCAATAGCGTACTATGATATCGTTAATAATATTCCTATTCTCTATTTTAGAGGTGTGGATTTTGTGCAAAATATGCCTTGGATTTGGATAGTAATTTTTGCTATATCAATTCTATTTCTATTATTTCCAACGCATTTCTTTAAGAGATTTATCGTGATGCTATTAATTTTTATTTCTATTTACAATTATATACCGGCGTATAAATTAGCGTCTGACGTAAGTGTGGCAAAAAAAGATGAGGCAGCCGGTGCAGTATGGATCTATAAAAATCTTCCAAGAGATTCGATTATCGGATTTGATCAGGATGGATTATGGGAGAAAAATACTATTCAGGATTATTGGCTTTATGAGTTTTGGTTAGGGCGTAATTATCACCTAAAGATAGCAAACCCAGATGAATCCATTACATATTTTGTATCTACGAAGAAACTACCGTTTCAACAAATATATAGTGATAAGCGTATGATTATTTACAAGAAATAGCACTTTAATTTAATCTACAGCAATGTGTCCCACGTCAGGTGGTTTTCTTCCGTAACACGCTCTTTTACTTTTGCGGCCAGTTTTCGTAATGCATCGGCCTTTTGTGGCTCGTCGAGAAGTTCGTAGATCTTTGCGGCGTATTCGGGGTTGTCGGTGAATGCGGTGAAATGGAGGTTCGTGGCGACCATGGGCTCATAGCTTGATAAGAGTTCGCGTACACGATCAGCGAGAGCCTGGAATTCCGGACTTTCCTCGAGCCTGGAGAGTTTTTGTAATGCATCGTAGTAATATCGGAAGTTATTCATTGGATCGAGCTCGACGGCTTTTATAGGATCGCCCGCGGCGTCCCACGCGCGAGCATCGTGCGGATTTAGCGAGAGGTGATACGGGAGGTTTGGTGATTGTTCAAGGAAGTAATTTCGCGGGAAGAGAGAATTGCGATAGTCGCGAGAGTATGCGGCACCGCCTTCATTTATGACAAAAAACGCAAGTGTTAAAACTATTGCCGCTATGAGTATTGGGTGATGATGTAGCGAAGGTGAGCTACTTCGCTGGCGATACAGCCCGAGCAGTACCCAGAATAATAATGCCGTGGTGAGAAAGTTGAAGTTAAAGTCCACCATGTTGTGTAGGATTGCGCCAACGATGCTTATGAATAGGATTGATGTTATTGCCCGTTCATCGTGATGTACTATCTGCATCACGCGTCTGTGGGAGTAGATGAGGTAGAGCAGATAAGTCGTAAGTAAGAGAAATGCCGGTATCCCACTCTCGGCGGCGACCTTTAACATCCAATTATGCGGGTGATCGGATATTGCGAGAAGCTCTGTCTGGATCGATGGATATACGTAGCGGAAGCTAAAAGGGCCGTAGCCGAGTAATGGCTTCCGCAAGGCCAATGTCGCCGCGCCTTTGAAGAAATCAAAGCGCTCTTCCAGTGAGGTTTTGCGAGTTTCATTCTGAAATGTCACTCGTTCTGCCACGTCTACCATGGGGAATCTGGCGCCGCGTATGGCGGTGACGCCGACTATTATGAGGGCTGTGCATGCTAGCACCGCCATGAACTTGAGTATATAGGTCCTTTGACTGGCTAAGAGGACGACGGCTTGTAATATGAGCACAGCCCACGCGCCGCGCGAGTAGGTGAAGAATAATGCGGTCAGGATAATCGTGAGGGCGAGCCACCAGTATTTTTTTTCATTGCGGCTTGAGTCTGTCATGAGCCATGCGGCTATCGGCCACGTCATGAGCAGAAATAGCGCGAAAGTGTTTGGGAAAAAATGTGCGCGGCGCGAAGGATCAAAGAAAGGCCCGGCCATACGCGGCTCGAACTGTGTCATGAAGTATATCAGTCCAAAAATAGAGCTTGCCACTGTTATGACGACGATAGTTTTTAAAAAGAATTTTGGTATGTGCGGTTTCTGGCTTCCTATCGCAAAAAATATACCGATACATGCAGTGAGTACGAACATCTCAGAAAATCCGAAGTTCTTTGTTTCCGAAAAGAAGAATGAAAGCCAGCTCAGCGCCAAGAAACCGCCGAGTAATAGTCTATCCGGGTTGAGTGCCCGTGACTCACTCTTTGCCATTAATACTATGATGAGTATAGCCACCGCGCCAACCAAAAGTGTAAGAATGAACCGCTCGCCTGTGTCGAACTTGTTCCCTTTTAGGAAAAACAGCGTGACTATAAGTATGACACCGATAACTCCGTATGCGAGTGCGTTGCGTTTCATGCGACTATTATAGCCAGATCACCAAGGTTCGTGCCAGTGGGACCGGTCACGATATGCCCGCCATGTTTTTTGAAATATCCGTATGAGTCGTTATTTTTGAGAAATTTCCTGATCTCGCCCGACTTATTACCGCTTGACCCTATGGCGCCGGCTACTTTTTTTGGGCACATGCCGTCGACGCCGTCGGTGCCCACCGAGAGGATGGTCATGCCGGGAGTGAGATGTTCGAGACCACCAAGGACGAACTCCTGATTTCTACCGCCTTTTCCGCTTCCTCTTACGGTCACGGTAGTCTCACCAGATGCTATGTAGAGAGTTTTTTTCTTATCATTTTTTTGTGGCCAGTTGCCTGCATTTTTTACCAGGTATGCGCCGATATCACGGGCCTCACCCTTGAGCTTGTCCGTCAGGCCTATTACGTTAAACCCTAATTTTTTACCATGCTCCATGGCTTTTTTTAGAACTAGACTGTGGTCGGCAATTATTTTTACGGAAACATTCTTAAACCACTTTTCGTTTGCCTTTGGCGTCTCATATCGCGATGACCTTAAGTGCGACAAAACAGCGCCTGAAATTCTCGTTGTCAGTTTATATTTTTTCAAAATCTCCATGGCATCTCTAAAGGTTGATGGATCAGGCGTCAAAGGTCCAGACGCGATGGTGGATACGTCGTTGCCAACTACGTCAGAGATGATCAGTCCTGTCACATGGGCAGGGTAGAGGAGTCTTGCCAGATTGCCGCCTTTTACCTGAGAAATATGCTTGCGAACTACATTAATCTCATTGATGTTTGCTCCGGACTTGAGCAAGAGCCGTGTCGTTTTTATAACGTCTTTTAGATCCACCCCCTCGGCTGGTACCTCAAACATAGCCGAACCACCGCCGGATATTAAAACAATCACAAGGTCTCTAGTCGTTAAACTCCCGGCAAGTCCAGCTATGCGCTTGCCATTTCTTACGCTAACGTTCGTAGGAAGTGGATGACCACTATCCGCTTTTAAGACTTTGACAACCTTTTTGCCGGCAAGTTTTTGTACTCGCTTTGTCATAGGGCCGGCCGCTTTGCCGATTGCCACTATATATACACGTTTAAATTTACCAATATTTCCAATGTGGCGTTTCTCAATAAGCCGCGCAGGATCGAGCTCTTTTATTGCGGCGCGGACGAGTTCTGCAAGCTTTTGATTGGTGCTTTTCATATAGCTATGCGGTCTTTGTTCACGCAGTACTGCGGCATCTTTCCTTCCAGCGCATCGATGAGATTTTGTGCGGCGATTTCGGCCATCTTGGTTCTAGTTGCGAATGTGGCGCTGGCTATGTGCGGTGGTATTACGACGTTTGGCAGATCCTTTAATCCAGGTGCCAATTCCGGCTCACGTTCATATACGTCGAGCCCAGCGGCGAATATTTTATTTTCTTTCAAAGCCTGAACCAGCGCCGCTTCATCGACGACAGGTCCGCGTGATGTATTGATCAAAATTGCCGAGGTCTTCATCATGGCGAATTCTTTTTCGCTGATTATATGCGTGGTCTCCGGTGTAAGATTGCAATGTATTGATACGAAGTCGCTCTCACGCAGTAACTCCTCCATACTTACTTTGCGCGCGCCGGTTTTTTGCTCCAAATCAGAATTGCCACCAAGGTCGGTGTAAAGAATCTTCATCCCAAATCCATTGTGCATGCGCTCGGCTACGGCCGATCCTATGCGTCCCGCTCCGATGATA
>JBBTWW010000048.1:0-3673 GCA_038062595.1 Patescibacteria group bacterium
ATCAGTGTCATGTTTCGAGGGTGATAGTGATGCTCCGCGCGACACCGAGTCTGCAGAGATTTGGAAGAAGCATGGCATCCCTGAGGAGCGGATTTTCTTTTACAATAAGAAAAAAAACTGGTGGGGGCCTGCGGGAAAAATAGGTCCGTGCGGTCCTGACACCGAGATGTTTATCGACGTGGTTCGCAATCCGGATCCGACAGTACATCGTGATACTCCGCCGTCGCTAAATATTAAAAAACTCGACAAGTGTCAGCCGTCCTGTGACTGCGGCCGTTACGTAGAGGTGTGGAATGACGTATTCATGCAGTATGAGAAGACTACCGATGGTAAGTATATTCCATTGAAACAAAAGAATGTTGATACTGGATTGGGTTTGGAGCGCGTGACGGCTTTTTTACAGGGCAAAAAAACTCACTACGAGACTGATCTCTTCGCGCCTGTTATGGAAAAAATAGCGCGCGCGATGTCTCCTTCATGCGGGCTCGCGCCCGATGTAGCAGAAGTCTCGCGCCGCATTGTAGCCGACCACGTGCGCTCTTCTGTATTTATCATGGGTGATCCGTGTGGCGTACAGCCATCAAATACAGACCAGGGATATATTCTCCGCCGGTTGATTCGGCGCGCAATACGCCATGCGAAGAAGCTCGGCATAGAGGGTATGTTTACGGTCGAGCTGGCCAGGTCATATATCGAGATGTACAAAGATGTGTATCCAGAGCTTGAGAAAAATAGTGCGATGATACTCGATGGTTTAGAGCGCGAGGAGCATCAGTTCGTAGAAACTCTGGTAAAAGGCGAGCGCGAGTTTGAAAAATACATGAGCGTAATACGCGGATTTGTTACCGACGGCACCGTCGATTACTTCGTACAGTGGATGGCGATACTGAAGCAGTGTGTCAGTGATAAAGACTCACGTTTCGTTGAGTTGTTAAAGCTGATTGGTCCAAAAATGGGTGAGCTTATGAAGACAAAGAAGTCAGGCGGAAATCCGATGGATGTTTTTGGCGGTAGTGATGCCGATGCCGTTCACAAGCTGATCGACTCACTGGCAAAAGAAAGATTCGTATTTAGCGGCGAAAAGGCTTTTTATTTCTATGAAACGCTTGGATTTCCAAAAGAATTGGTGCTGGAGATGCTCCATGAAAATGGTTTTGAAATGGATCATGAGGCTTTTGATGAGGCTTTTAAAAAACATCAGGACCTGTCGCGTGCCGGTGCTGAGCAGAAGTTTGCCGGGGGGCTGGCCGACCACAGCGTGGAGTGTACTATGTTACACACGGCGACCCACCTGGTGCATCAGGCGCTACGCGATGTGCTTGGTGATCACGTATATCAGAAGGGAAGTAACATCACACGCTCGCGTCTGCGTTTTGACTTTTCCCATCCGGACAAGATGACGCCTGAGCAGATTAAGAAAGTCGAGGAAATTGTAAATGAGAATATCGACATCGACCTTCCTGTTCACTTTGAGCTAATGGATCCGGATGGCGCGCGTGCAAAGGGAGTGATCGGTTTATTTGATGACAAATATGCCCAGCTCAACAACAAGGTAAAGGTTTACTTTATGGGTGATTATTCAAAAGAAATCTGCGGCGGCCCGCATGTAAAGCACACCGGCCTGCTTGGCCGTTTCAAAATCACAAAGGAGGAGGCCTGCTCGGCAGGTATTCGCAGGCTCAAGGCCGTAGTTGAAGGTATAGAAAAAATTCCGGAGAACTTTGAGAAAGCCTGAGTCTATTGAAATATCAGGCGTGCTCCGCCGCCAACGTCCTGTGTGCCTGTGTTTGAGCCGCCGCATATAGGGTGTTCGCTTTGTCCGCGACAAAATCTCTCTACTAATTTAGAAACTTTTGTGCGCGCCTCTGTAACTTCGTCTCCGCAGTCAGTTTTGCCTCTCACATCTTGGCAAGCTTTGTCCCATTCGTCCATGTTCGCTTTCAGTATGCTGATAGGTATCGGTTGCCCTGTATCGCCAAGTATCGTGGTGACCGATGCTCTGGCGGCTTTTTCTGCAAAAAGTGCCGCGTTGATATCATCGCGCACCGTATTTGCGGCATAACCTGCGGCGGCCAGTGAGCTGGTAAATGCGGCAGCAGCCCAAACGACTTTTACCGGCGTCCAAAATCCAATCGGACCGGTGATGGCTAGCCGCGCGGTCGCACTACCACGGCGACGCACATCGGGGCGATCAGCTACACCTTCTATTGGTCGATTTAGTGCCATTAAGACTAGTTGGTTAAGAGTATGCCATTGTACCAATAAAAAGTAGTTTGTCAAGGTATTCCTGGTGGGTATTCTGCAGGTTGTTTCACCTTGCCAAGGTTGACTTATTAGGATATGCAGGTATATATAGGGTAGTTTAATCTAACCTGTTATATATGGGGCGGCAACCTGCAGAAGGGGTAGTACGCGTACATGAGCGCGGTATAGAGTACTCTTTTACAAGAAGTACTCTGGAGTCAGCCGTAAAAGAGTCGGTTATTAAATTTGGCGACAGATATCCTGAAATACCTGCGGTTTCTTTTTGCGCCAGCGTTGACCTGGCTATAGACGTTCTCAGGGATTCAACAATTGCACAGCTGCAGTGCATTGAAACGATCGTCCTGGATGCCTGCAGCAGGTTAAATAATGGATTATCACCAACCGCACCACGGATGATTGCACAAAAGGAAGTTGTATTTGCAGTTCGCGACATGGTTCACCGTGAGGTCGGGAGAAGGATACTAAACTAAATTGGTACCGACGATGTGAGTTACAGGCCCCTAGTAAAGCTGACTGTGACTTCCCGTCTCAAGCAAAATCACTACCGCATAGTTGCTTTCCTGTTTGAAGATAATTCTTAAATCAAAAGCAACATCTATTGAATTACAACCTTGATACCTCCCTTTCAAAGCGTGATTTCGTAGTTTTGCATCATGGGGATTTTTGTAAAACAGTAAAATCGCTTCATCAATGAGGGCTTGCTGTTTAGTATTTAGTTTCCGATATTGTTTTGTGAAATTTTTATGCCTGAATAACTGCATTATTTCTTTAAGCTGGTAATAAATTCTTCTGCTGAATTAAAGGGGCCTTCCAGATTTCTGCTTTGGGCTACATCCTGCAATGCAATGTCCAGTTCCGTTTTTGCGACCATAACCGTTGCGATCTGAATTTTTCCATCAGCAAAATCATTAAGAAGAATGCGGGTTACTCCCGAAAGAGACAGGTGCATCTTTTTCGCCATGTGATCAGCTTTCTGCTTTGTTATCTTGTCTATCGAAAGTGTTGTTTGATCTTTAGCCATGATAATTATATTAATAACTATGTAATTACATGAATATTATATCGAAACCATAAGAAAAAGTCAAATTTAAACTGAAAATACACCCTACGGTCTAACCGTCAGTAGCTCAATCTTAACCTACTATTTCAGGGGACAGGCCCTGGGTATACCACGCCGCCGCCGCTTGCCAGATTTTTGGTTTTTGTGATACGTTCAGGTCTTACGTTATTATCTAATTCCAATTTTATGGCAAGGCGCATTGATGGAGCAGATACTTCTGATTGTGAGTCAGATCGTGTGATTGGGATTGGGGAAGGTGACATGGGCAGAAGGAGGTTTCTTACTGGCGTTGCTGGCCTCACTGCTTTAGCTGCAACTGGATGTCTGGCGGCAAATAGCAGAGTTGTG
>JBBTWW010000049.1:0-6101 GCA_038062595.1 Patescibacteria group bacterium
TGCCACCGCTGAACAAGCGAGCTTACTAAAAATAAGAGACGCCGTGCTTATTTGTCACATGAGGCCCCGCAATGCGGGGTAAAACTCAGAGGTGAGCACGGCGCCACTTCGCAATACTCTTTCAAGGCCTATCTATCCCCGGAAAAATGGAGACAGAGGCACTCAAGTTTGAAAGAGCGGCAGAGGACGTGAAGTCGACTACGGCTTTCACTTCCCAGCGCGGCTGCGAGTCGCACTATCTCCCTACCGTTCTCGGGTGAATTCTTGTTTACGCCATCCCGCTTTGCGGGACGACGAGGGACCTTGCTCACCACGGTCCGATGTGTTTTTGTTTTTTGTAAACGTTTTTTTGTTCCGTTTATTTTTGTTTTGTAGCGTCCCATACCAGACTTTTACGACTCGCGTCGGGAAGGTCCAGGAGGGAACTTTTCGGGTGTCTATCGTACAACAAGGTACAATAGCGAAGGGGCAGTAGCCGTCTGCCCGCGCTCGAAAAGTAGGGAGAACAGATAAAAAATATTGCGTGATTGCCACGCAATGCGAGATTCGCATTTTTTTATCCCTATTTCGCCACTTTTCGAGTAGCCGATAATGTCAAAGAACGGGTCGAGAAATTAAGATAGTATATCATTTTTCGGCTTCTCTTTCAATCCCAAAGGCCTTACAATAAAGAAGAGTATGACATCAAGAAAAGGAACATTATTTCTCGTTTTGGGCCCTTCAGGATCAGGAAAAGGCGTTGTTATGCAATATCTGAAGCGCACTTTCCCCGATGCTGTGTTTCCGGTCTCATGTACTACCCGGAGTCCGCGTCCTGGAGAGCGTGACGGTGAGGTTTACTACTTTGTATCGCGCGAAGAGTTTAAAAAAAAGATTCATAATGGCGAGTTTCTGGAGTATGCAGTAGTCCATCATGACAATTACTATGGCACTTTGAAAAAGCAGATTGTTGATGCGTTGGAGGATGGGAAGATGGTTATTCGTGAGGTAGATATGCAGGGAGTTGCGTCCATACGCGAGAAGCTAGGTCGTGAAAATACATGCGCTGTTTTTCTCACCGTGCCATCGTGGGATGTCCTAAAGGAGCGCATCACCCGCAGACATCCGGAAAATAACGAAGAGATGGCAAAGAGAGAGGAGAGCTTTAAAAAAGAAATGGAGTTCGCAAAAACATGCGACTACGTGATCGCAAGTCGAGAGGGTGAACAGGATCGGATGTGTCAGAAAGTTGCAGAGATCATACGTCGACGTTCTTAAGCCATTAAGCTTATCACTCCGCCACCCAGACAGTAGTCTCCGTCATAAAATACCGCAAACTGGCCTGGAGCGAGATCGTAGCGCGGTTCTTTTAGTCTAACACGAACTGTATTGCCGTCCTGTTCGGGTTCGATTGTCGCGGGGTAGATCGCGCCGCCGTGACGAATGCGCACGCCGAGTTCGCGCGATTCTGTTAACTCAACCGCGTTCCAGTTTACCGACTCTACGGAAAATTTAAACAGCTTGCGCGATGGGATTACACCCTCGCCACCGACGTAGACGATATTTTTTTCAATGTCTTTTTTTACCACGAACCATGGGCCACCAGAGAGCTTTATTCCATGTCGCTGGCCGATGGTGTAGTACCAGAAGCCTTCGTGCTCACCAAGTTTTTTTCCACTTGAGATCTCTATGATATCTCCTGTTTTAGTTCCCAGATGATGCTTCACGAAATCCGAGAACTTTATTGATCCCAGGAAGCATATCCCCTGGCTGTCCTTGCGATCTTTACTTGGCAAGTCGAACTTTTTTGCCATCTCGCGTATTTCAGATTTGGCATACATGCCAATTGGGAAAATTATTCGCGATAGTTGCAATTGCGTGAGATACGCGAGGAAGTAGGTCTGGTCTTTTACTGGATCTGGAGAGCGTTTTAAGTGAAAAATTTTGCCGCCACTACTCGACGTGCCGGATTCCTCGACCTCCGCATAGTGCCCGCTGGCAATTTTATCAAAACCTTTTCCGGCTTTTTCAAAAAACAAACCAAACTTGACCTGCTGATTGCACAGCATGTCCGGATTTGGAGTGCGCCCGGCTTTTAGTTCCCGAATTGTGTACGCGACGACGGTATCCCAGTACTCTTTTTGTAAAGATATTACCTCAAGCGGAACGCCGGCTTGTTCTGTTACCTCGCGTGCGTATTTTAGATCCTCCTCCCACGGGCAGTTGCCGAGATACGCTAGCTCATCCTCCAGCCAGATTTTTATATAAAAAGCCGTTACGTCATGACCAGCTTCTTTCAATAATCGAAGTGCCACGGAGCTGTCCACGCCGCCGGAGAGTAGTAGTGCAATTTTCATGACCAACAGATTATAGCACTATGGGTAATATAGGCATTGACAAAGATAGCTTTATTGATTATAGTTCAGATCTATGAATCGAATACTTGTAGGTTTTTTGATAGCTCTGATCATACCAAATGCCGCCAATAAAGGGGACTCACCATCAGTAGTGGTGGAAGATCTGCCTGTATCTGTTAGTCTGGATGTGCCATTTACCTCACAGGCCCCGACAGGGGATTGGAAACAGCCATTTTTTGACTCGTGCGAAGAGGCGGCGCTCCTCATGGTCCACAGTTTTTTTTCAGGCAAAAAACTCGACAGCGTGAATATTGCAAAAGAAGAGTTGCTTAAGATAGTGGACTGGGAGGTGGAGACATTTGGATATTTCAAAGATACCAATTCCGAAGAGACGGCGCAGATACTTCGCGAGATGCTTGGCCATGAACGCGTCGAGGTTGTGTATGACTTTTCTTTTGATGAGTTAAAGTGGCACCTGTCGCAGGGGCGCCCAGTGATCCTGCCGGCCGCCGGCCGCTTGCTGGAGAATCCATATTTTCGTCCACCAGGACCTCCGTATCATATGTTTGTCGTTACGGGTTATACGGCGGCCGGATCATATATCACAAATGAGCCAGGAACAAAGAAAGGACGTGGTCTAGTATACAGCCAGGAAGTACTGGAAAACGCAGTCCACGACTGGAATAACGGCGATGTGATAAATGGCCGTCGTGCTATGATCGTGGTTTGGGACTCTTAGGGCTCTATCTTCTTCTTCTCTGACCGCCTCTGGAACCGCCACCAAATCTGGAGCCGCCATGGCCCCCTTGACTAGGGCGGCGTGGTTGTCGAGATCCATAGCCGCCTTGGGAGCTTAGGTTGTATCTTGGACGTTCCTGATCTCTGTCTTCCTCGTCGCGTGGTAGAGGTGCGCGGTCTGGAGGAAGTTCCGGCAGTTTTGATATTTTTATTGCGGCCTTCATTAGCCGTTCTATATTCCTGATATGATAATGCTGGTCAGGGGTAGTAAATGTAATGGCGCGGCCGGCGCTCCCTGCGCGCGCGGTCCTACCGATGCGGTGTATGTAGTCCTCGGCCTGTTCTGGAACATCAAAGTTAATCACAAGCGTGATGTCTTTTACATCTATACCGCGCGCGGCGATATCTGTAGCTACCAGCACGCGATACCTGCCATCTTTAAATCCCTGAAGAGCCTCTCTGCGTTGTGACAACGAGCGGTTTGAGTGAATCTCAGCGGCTTTTATACCAATGTGATTGATGAGTCTGCATATTCTTTTCGCACCGTGCTTTGTACGCGAGAACACGAGCACAGAGCCGGTGTATTGAATCAAAAGGGCTTCAAGAAGCCTGTTTTTTTGATTTGCCTTCACTATAAAAAGTTCCTGTTCCACCCTCTCGGAGGTGCTTCCCGATCGTGCTATCTCCACTCTCACCGGTGAATGCATGTGAACTGTTGCAATCTGCACTATGTCGTCCGGCATTGTGGCGGAAAAAAGCATCGTCTGCCTTTCTTTTGGCACTGCTTTCAAAATTTCTTTTATCTGCGGAGCGAATCCCATATCAAACATTCTGTCCGCTTCGTCGAGCACGAGTAGCTTTACATTGCGAAGCGTCATCGTTTTTTGTTTCAGGTGATCTATGATGCGCCCTGGCGTACCGATTATCACGCGCGCGCCGCCTCGCACAGCTCTGATCTGCGCACCCATCGGGCTTCCCCCGATTAGTACAGCACTGTATATGCCAAAACTGCGCGCGATTTTTTGAAAAGTCTCATCCACCTGCAGTGCCAGCTCGCGCGTAGGAAGGATCACGAGCGCGCCACCTTCTTTACCTGCGAGATGCTGTACGATAGGCACTGTAAAAGCAAGCGTCTTACCTGTGCCGGTCTGTGCGATACCGATGACGTCATTACCTTCCAGGGCAATTGGAATTGCCTTATGCTGAATCAGGGTCGGCTGGTCAAATTTCATTTTGCCAAGTATCCCTAATATTTTCTCGGTTATGCCCAGCCCTGAAAACCCCGTTTTTTCTCCGGTAGATTGTGGAGGTAAATCACTCATTTGCTTGTATTATACACTATTTCATTTAGACAGTTCTCTCAAAAAATTAGAAAGGGACGATATATGATTTGAGAGGCTGGTTATTCTATCACCTGTAATATTCGGCGTTGCCAGTTCGGTGATCAACTCGACCAGTCTGGCCGGTATGATATCGCGCGCTACCTCACTTCTGACCTCCCTGGGGAGCTCTATCATCTGGAGTGTCAGATCCGCTATGCCGTAACTGTCTACGGCATAATGATAGCCTTCGAGATCGTGCATTAAACGCGAAATTTTTTCCTTCATCTCATACTTGATATCTGTCGTTAGAGTTTTTATCTCCGCTAGTACGGCTTCTTTATGCGCCGTTGCTATCGCGATACAGGTCCTGGTCACCACATCTTTATAACGTCCCTCAGCATTTTCAAAATCTGAAGCAGTCCCGTCTTTAACCGTTAGCGTCACGCTTCCTGCGGGCAACATACCCGCGCGAAAATACAGAGATTTTAGAAGTAAAAAGGAATCCCTAAGCTTGCCTTGGCCTTTGTTAATAGCTTTTATGTCTTTTGCGTCTTTCTCAAACTCGTTCAATTTTTCTTCAAAATCAGCATATTGGGCCGCAAATGCATCCTCAACTTTTTTATAATTTGGCGTGCCGCCGATCTCTGCTATCTCATCCAGGTATCTTTGATATTCACTGCGAAATCTTTCTTCATCACTGATTTTTACAGACTTGTAGAAATGATAAAATAATTTATCAACCTGCTCTTGCGTTGCCTCGGCCTCGATGGTCGGGAGGTCTTCATTTCCCGGCTCGTCATATATGCCAAGCCTCTTTGCAAGATGAAGCAGGCATACTTGTTCAGACGGTGATCGCGGTGAGGATACTGCAGATTTTCCTCTTACACGAAGCAGTTGTACACGCAAGTCACTTTTTAATTCCTCTATCAATTCATTTAGAAATTTTTTAAAATTTTCATCTGCGTAGCAGTCCCTCAGCAAAACTATAAAGTTTAAATACTCCTCAATCTCACCGCTGAGATACACTGGGTGTGTTTCGCCATTTTTTAAATCATACATATCAAAAAAACCGCGCAGAAATTTTTGAATCAATAGGCGTTCCGATAGTTCGTGATCATCTCCTGCGTCCAGCGTGACTAGAGTTTTGAATGCGCCGTGCAACCCACGCAGATTAAGTTCCGTCGCTTTTGTTTCATGCAGGCCAGCTGTATTAAACCTCGCCAGGCCCGTTTCTTTTCGGAAATATTTTATCAATCTTTGACGCGGACTCATGCGAAGAGCCTCTGCCACGTCAACGCCGATAGTGGCCGCTACTGAGGCCACTTCTGTAACGTTCGTACGTTCCCGGCTAGACTCGTCTCCACCACTAGCTTCGCCACCAACCTCTACGGCTGGATCTATCAGTGGTTCCACAGGCGGTTCTCCGGGCGCCGCTCCTGTTTTTTGATCAGGCATATTGGGTCTTTACAGATACTAATTATATTATACTATAAATAGTTATTTGCCGCAATTTACATAATTTTGCTATGTATGGCACTGGACAGCATATCCGCATCACTTTGCTGTACGAGATGTCGTTTAAAATGTCGCTTATGCGTCGTTTATAAAAAAATACGTAGCTGGTTTTTTGGCAAGTATTTATTTTGGCTCCGGGACTTGGACTCGAACCAAGATACCATCCTCCAGAGGGATGTGTCCTACCATT
>JBBTWW010000050.1:0-2251 GCA_038062595.1 Patescibacteria group bacterium
CCCGGCCAGTACCCTGTCCAATGGGAAGATGCCGTTAAGTGGCTATTATAGACCCTATTAGATTTCCCCTACTCGACCTCTGCGCCCTCTCATGCGGTAAGCGGAGCCTTGATTGGCTATATTCTTGCTTATCGTGGCATGCGATAATTTATCGTATCCGACCATGATAAGTTAACTAATTCATCAACGTCCCCTAATAGAACTCTTGACATCCTCAAGAAGCCAGTGGCAAGATGATTGTAAGAGGCTACGGACTTTAATGCTGCTTTGCAGTTGAAAAAGACAAGAGAAGAAAAGCGGATTTTTTAAAATACCCGTAAGAATGACCGCGAGTGGTTGGAAGAGATGAAAACGATAGGTTTAATCGGTTGTGGTAAGTGGGGCTCGAATATTTTGAGGGATTTAATAGCCCTGAACTGTAAAGTGTACGTAGTCGATATCGACCCCTTGGCGGCATCAACGGCCGTGCGAAACGGAGCGGTAGATGCTTTTTTGAAAATAACCGATTTGCCGGATTGCGATGGCTATATTGTTGCGGTTTTGATACCGGATTTAGCCAAAGAAACCGCTCGTTTGCTGCAGTACAAGAAACCGATCTTTTCTGAAAAAACATTATGTTTGTCATTAAGCGATTATGAACATCTGAAAAATGCCGGCGGAGAAAAGTTCATTTTTGTAATGCACAAATGGCACTACCACCCCGGCATCGAAGCATTAAGGCTTGTGGCGCAATCCGGGGAAGTTGGCGACCTCCAGGAGCTGTTCGCAACGCGACATGGCTGGGTAGCAGATTTTCACGGGGGGGATGTTTTTTCGACTCTGTGTGTGCATGACCTCACGATTATTAAACACATCCTGGGCTATATTCCCGAAGAAATCAAATATACAAGAGTGATTCAATGTGAAAACGGTTTTCCTTTTAGCGCAGTGATCGTCATGGGAGAAAGACATGCTGCCTATATTTCAGTTAACGGAAAACATTGCAGCAAACGGAGCGGGGTCAGTATTCATGGGAGCAAGGGGTCTGCAGAACTTTTTAATGCGTACGATGAGCATATTACAATACGTACTGATGAGGGTGGGGAGATGAGAAGATCGATCGATACGACGTTCCCGCTTTTTTTGGAATTAAAGGAATTCGTCCAATATCTGGATAACGGTCCGAAACCGCGCTGCGATCTTCACGACGCCGGAGAGATCGCGCATGTCATTTGCAAATTAAAAAAAGCCGCCGGTTTTGAACGATAGATCGCCGTAATAAGAGAGGAATGTCAATGATGAACTCAAAATTAAAGATTTTTGCTCCTTCCAAGGTAACTGCTGATCAAAAAAAACTTGAGACCTATCTTCGCGGAGAACCGATCTATCCGACAACGATAGAGCTGGACTTGACCCAGCTTTGTACGCGTTCGTGCCCCGCATGTCCCTATTCTGTTGGGAGACGTCCAGGTCTTACTTTGCAGCTGCCTTTTTTGGATAGACTGTTCAGCGTTTTGGGACCTCACACGCCCGGCCTTGTTTTGTCCGGGGGCGAATCTACAATAGTCCCGCACTTTCCAGAAACTCTGGCGCTGGCGAGCAAAAAGGGTTTCAGGCAGATAGCGATCATATCCAATGGTGGAAATGTCCAGATGCCCAGTGTGCAGGATGTGCTTTTGGAGTATGCGACTTCTATACGTATTTCAATGTACGATTGGCATGAATATGAATCAGAGTATTTTTTAGAAACGCTGAAAAAAATCGAAGTATTGCGAAATCGGATAATAAAAGAGGGAAGCAGGCTGGAGATTGGAGCATCCATCTTGACCCGCAGCGATTTGAATCACCGGTATGAGCCCGTTGGCTTAAGGGCGCTGGCTGCGGGGATTGATTGGTTGTACTTCCATCCGTATTGTGTTGGCTGGGAAGCCCAATATCCCGTTCAGGCAGATCAAACGGGTGTTTTGGAGGCGATCGAAAGGTTTCGAGGCGTGGCTCCGGACGACGCCAATATTCAAGTGCCTTATGAACGATATTCCATGGAACCCCTGCATTTCGAAAAGCTTCATGGCTCTCACTTTTTAATCCAGGTGGGAGCGGATGGGGTCAATTATGCAGGTCCCGAATGCAAATACGAAAAGGAGGCTGCTTTGTTAGACCTCAATGAGTATTTGGAAGATGATTTCTTATGGCATCCGCAAAGGGTCAGCCGGCTGAATGAAATGGACAGTCGTAATTATCGCTTTATTGGTACCAAACACAGACCGGTCAT
>JBBTWW010000051.1:0-2190 GCA_038062595.1 Patescibacteria group bacterium
GCAGAAAAATTCGTACCTGGATCAACATCAACTTCATTTGCGCTCCTGCGGTATCTTAATTCTCCGTCAAAACTGATCATCATGCCGTCACCGGTTGTCACTCTACTTCCCTCAGGAAATCTGGAGTCTCCATCAGGATCACACGCATCTTCCACATCGTCTCCGTCAACATCAACTCCATTTGGATTAAAATTCTGCGGGCATGGATCATTGCTGTCATTTCTTCCATCGTTATCGGAATCGACATCACACGCATCTCCAAGTCCGTCTTCATCCCAGTCCGCCTGATCTCTGTTTGCCACTCCCGGGCAGTTATCCTCACTATCCGGCGTCAGATCATGATCGCCGTCCGCCGCCGGCGCAGGCATGTATACGCAGGAGTACATGGCGGTGGAGAATGTAGAGCCGGGGTTTATACGTTGAAATGCCAGACACGATGCCAGAGTTCTATCGCCAGTTACATCATCTATGAGTACCTGCTCAGCAGCTGATGGATTCCATTCATCTTGATCATCTGTATTTAGAGAAGAGATCAACATTGGATTTATCCATCTATGAGCAGGATCGTATACAGATCTATCAGCTTCGTACCTTACGATATCTCTAGAACTCGTAACGTCAAACATGTCAACCGCTCCTTCCCTGAGTTGATCCGCACTTACAAATGCTTCTCCGCGTTCCGGGAATACCGCTATACCAAATTCGTTTCTATCCGTTCGATTTATGCCACTTAAAGGGACTGCCGCATTCCAAAAATCAGTAAAACTGCCGCTTGGCGTATCCTCATCTATCAAAAAAATATCGGCGCTACCAGTTTGAAAGGGGCTCCTTGTTAATGCAATTGCCAATCGTCCACCAGGGTACTGACTAATTGACCAGAGACCGCCTCCGTCGATATGATCGAACCACGGCTCACCGTTTCTGGATATAATTCCGCCATAATCTACAAACATGTTACCACTCTCCGTCAGAACTACCTCTTGTCCATATGGTGTAGCTGGTGGATTTTGAGATTCAATTTCCCCAATTGATATTCCATCTTCAGTAATGTCTAAAGATGATTGCAACTGTAGATCATCACCGTTACAGGCAATCTGCGTACATTCGACCCAACGAGCTACACCATCGGGATTTAATGTAAATTTTTCAACGGACATACCCCTGTTTACATTGGGAAACTCGATTGCATCCGGCATATCAGCATATGCATTTGTAGCCGCTACAGTTGCCATCACCGCCGCCGCTACGGAGCTGATCACTTTTGCAGTCTCATATACACCTGAAGAGACCCTTTCCTTTTGACGGGCTTCTGAAGGTGAACCTCCTAATCTGTCTGGCTTCACCATAATTATATGGGTTGAGAATACACTTATACCCTTATTCAAGCCTGATTGTCAATCATTTATACACCTTAAAAAGGGATGGTGTAGAAGTGGAAGTCTGCCAATGAACCGATTTCCAATGTTTTCTTCCTGATTATATTCACCCTTCTCTTTCCATCTATGGTGACATCACCGATGAAGAAGAAATCTGTGTTTGAAATCGGTCTATTCACCAGTATCTGATACTCCAGATACGGTACTGTGTACCAGGTCTCACCAGGTTGTTTATCATTTTGCACTGGAGGATTAAACATCTCAAAGGCAAAAGATGGACGGTCGGTGGTCCAGATACTCCATTTGTTCAATCCTTCCGTCGTGATATTAAATATGTAATCATAGACAGACCCATAGTGGCCATTGATATCCAATCCCCAGTGCGTGGTCCAGTCAAAGATTACGTTTTTATCGAAGTTGTTTTGTTTTCTATTAATCAAACTTGAGTATATTTCTGTGTTTTTATCTGGAAGTGCATTTCTTATTCTTTTCGACCTTTCACTTCTCCCAAACACCCCCTTTGGCACTACGGCACCAAACTTATCATACGAATCGGCACGCCATAGAAACATTTCAGTGTCTTTTTCGATATCGCGTTCTAGTAAATGGCCATTAGCATCCCGTGCGCCGACCGGAGGATAGAGCTCTATTCTCTCACAATCCGCGGTGGGGGCATCGCCGGATTGGCCGGGCTCGGAGCTTTTACACGGCGCGCGCATGCGGATGAGAAATGTGGAGAGGCGGCCCTCCCCATCATTGTCAGCCGGATTTACTACATTGCCATTTTCGTCCTCGTAATACAGCGGGATCGCCA
>JBBTWW010000052.1:0-11400 GCA_038062595.1 Patescibacteria group bacterium
GCAAAAACGGCTTCCCTTAGCCGTTTCCTAACGCAACACTAGTGCGTTCGCGCATATCTGATGTTTGCCAGCGGTATAATATGCCCGCAGGGCGACCGCTGGCAAATATGGGCGAGGCCTCAGCCGAGCCACATACACGCTGTTAGCCGCTGTTTTCTTTTTTCTTGTATTCACCGAAGACACGGACTTGTTGCTTATAATAATCAGGATCTCGTACCTCCTCTGGACCGAAGTGAATCTTTTGCACTTGCTCATCGCTAATCTCAGCAGGCTCATACTGCCTATATAGCTTCACAGAAACGCCGCGCCATTTGCGGACTAGCTGATAATCATTCCAGTTAATACGTTCTGGACTATTAGGTGGATTATCTAACCACTGTATTGAATCTCCACCAATCACGCATTGTGCCCATCGTCCATCTATTTTGCAGACATCTAAAAGATTTGGGCGCGGCGTTTCTGCCGTGTCTTCTACAACTTCTTCGCTGAGTTTTTCGTAAAAATTATCTTGTTCTGGATTCATAGTGAAAAAAGAAAATGGCGGCTAACGTCCGCGGCTTTGCGAACTTTTTGCCTGTTAAAATGTAGCACGAAGTGCTGTAACAGGCCAAAATATGGGCGGAGCGACCCTGAGCTTGTCGAAGGGGAGCGGAGCCGCAAAGTGCGTGTTATGTGATGTATTTAAAAAAATTACAGAGCAACTGCTGCTTCACAATATTTCTCATAAACTTCTTGCTGGTATCCTGAAGCTAACTCATTTTTATCCACACCACTGCATAAAAGTAGCATAACTTCTGAACCGTAACCGTTATTATTCCCATTGAATAAGCCGTTGCCGTAACGATCTAGGATAGTGACGAGTTGGGCTCGCGTTACTGGATCATTTGGGCCGAAATTGCCATCTGAGTAGCCGGATATTACGCCAAGACTTACCATTGTATTTAGAGCATCTCCATAATAGGCGTCGTAATCGACATCGGGGAATTGTGTGGGTGGGGTGAAAATGGCATAGGCAATGCCGAGCGAAGTGAGCGAGCCCACGAGGAACACCCCTAGGAAAGTTAGAAATTTTTTCATGGCAATGGGTTAATTAATAATTTTTTTAAATATATCACATAACTACTTTCTATGCGAACTTAACAGGTTGAGAGACAGAGCCATTTTAGCATAAAATCACGCGGAAAAGCGATTTTTAGGTGCGTTTCGGTAACCTGTTAGCAGAAAATACTTTTGGCCTGCATTTCATAAAAACTTCAGGAATTTTTCATATTTTTTTCATAACTATTTCATACGGATTTCATAAAAATTTCATGCCGTGTGTGTAACATGTAGCCATGCAGATTTATGATGAAAATGTGCAGCGGATGGTCGTGGAACTGCGACTGCGGAATTATAGCCCGCGCACGGTGAGAAGCTACGAGAGATGCGTACTCGCATACCTGGAGTTCGTACGTGCGCAGGCGCAGGAGGCGCAGAAGGTGGGAGAGGAGTCGCTGAGAGATTTTCTCTATGAGAAGCAACAAAAGAATGACGCCGCCGCGACTATAAACCTGTACCTCAATGCCGTGAAGTTTTATATCCGGCAGATTCTTCACATGCGCAGGGCGGTAAATATCAAGTTCGCACGGCGGCCAGGGAGATTGCCGGTTGTGCTTGGCAGAGAAGATGTGCGGCGGATACTCGAGGGCGTTGGAAATGGGAAACATAAGCTAATGCTTGCACTGAGTTATGGCGCGGGATTGCGCGTGGGCGAGGCGGTACGATTACGCGTTGCTGATGTTGATTTTGAACGCACTGTTGTCATGGTGCGTTGCGGGAAGGGCAATAAAGACCGCATGACACTGCTTCCGGAGGCGATTTCCCGAGAGCTGAAGACATTGATCGGGAAAAGGGCCGGCGGGGCTCTTGTTTTTGCAGGGAGGCGTGGAGGGAGGCTGACGGAGAGGAGCGCGCAGAAGATTTTTTCAAAAGCCTTAAAAAAAGCCGGAGTCGAAAAAAGAGCCACATTTCACTCGCTTCGCCATAGTTTTGCAACACACTTGATTGAGGACGGGGTGGGCATACGGTACGTGCAGGAGCTCCTGGGGCATAACAGTATAATCACGACACAGAGATATACCCACGTGGCCACGGCGGGCATACGCAACATAAAAAGCCCGCTTGATTAGCGTTAGTGGCGACAGTGCGGCGTCTCTGGTATCCTGTATCAGGTATGAATATCGCAATACTTGGGGCCGGGGTTGAGGGTAAGGCCCTGACAAAATACTTTGCGGAAAAAGGTGAAAAAATAACGCTTTGCGACGAGCGGTTTGTAGACGGACCATTTCCACGCGGGGTGCGGACCAATTTTGGCAAAAATTATATGAAAAACCTCGAGCAGTACGGCATGGTTTTTCGCAGTCCCGGAATCCCCTACCTCAATCGCGATATTCAGCGCGCAATTTCAAAAGGCACCATGGTTACGAGTATGACGAAGTATTTTTTTGAAAAATGTCCGTGTCCGATAGTCGGCATCACGGGGACAAAGGGCAAGGGCACGACGGCCAGCCTGCTGATGCGCATGTTAAAAAGCAAAAAAGATGGTGATGTGTACATCGGTGGAAATATCGGATACCCGTCGATAGATTTTTTGGATGATTTAAAAAAAGATGATCTTGTGGTTTTGGAATTATCGAGTTTTCAACTCCAGGACCTGGAAGAAAGCCCACACATCGCGGTCGTTCTCGACATCACTCCTGACCATCAGGATCACCACAGGAGTATAGAGGAGTACGTGGAGGCAAAGAAAAATATAGTGCGGTATCAGGAAAAAGGAGACGTTGCCATCCTGGCCGGCGGAGAGTTTTCTGCCGCATTTGCCGATGGCGCACGTGGTGAGGTTTTGTTTGTAGACGATAATGCAAAGAAGAAATTTTTGTTTGAAAAAGGAAAACGCGTACGCACGAAATTAATTGGCCCACACAATGACATCAATCTCACGGCGGCGGCCATCGCGGCTAGCAGACTTGGTGTGAGCATGGAGGACATACACGCCGCGATGCGCGAGTTCGAGGGACTTCCACACCGTCTGCAGTTTGTTGCTGAGCGTGAGGGCGTTATATTTTACGATGACTCATGCTCGACCACGCCGGAGACCGCCATCGCCGCGGTTAAGGCTTTTGACAAGCCGATAATCCTAATTGCCGGCGGCTCAGATAAAGGCGTGGATTACGCCACTCTCGGCGAGGAGCTGATCATCAATCCCCACGTGAAAGCCGTCGTGCTTATGGGGCCTACGCGGACAAAGATCGAGGCCGCTATCGATCATGCGAATGAGAAGTTTTTTAAAAAAATGCAGGCGACACAAAAACTTGAAGAGCTGGTTCAGCGGACAAAATCACCACTGGAAGTGATAACCGCGGATTCGTATCAGGAGGCATTCATGACCGCCCGCCTCATGGCACAGCCCGGCGATGTCGTCCTGCTCTCCCCCGCCTCGGCCAGCTTTGACCAGTTCGCAAATTACGCCCAACGCGGCGACATCTTCCAACGGTTCGTGAAGGACGAGGAAGAAACGGCTTAAAGCTATACACGGCAAACAGCTTGTATAGTTTTGCATAGTTTGCTATACTTTGTATAGTTTATATGAAATTGATTACTATCAAAGAAGCGGCAGAAATTCTTGGCGTGACGCTAACCACGCTACGGCGTTGGGATAAAAATGGACAGTTACCGGCAATACGTCCTGCGAAAAAAAGCCATAGGCTCTATCGTCTGGAAGATATAGAGGCACTCGCCACCGACTTATTTTCTACGGCAAAGCGCTGGGTTTCACAAGAAAAAGGTAGTGAACTAGAGCAGGAAACATATTGCCAAAATAGTTCTATTTTTCAAGTACGACTACAGAGGCTGGAGTTCGAAATGACAAAAATACCGGCATTGAAAGATATTTTTTCACTCGTCAGTTCAACCTCCGGAGAAATAGGAAATAATTCCTTTGATCATAATCTTGGTTCGTGGCTGGATATGCCCGGAATCTTTTTTGGATACGATCTGCGTAAAAGAGTCGTCGTTCTTGCAGACCGCGGACAGGGAGTATTGCGCTCCTTAAAAAGAGTAAGGCCAGCACTTGAAAATGATGAAGAGGCCTTAATGGTGGCGTTTACAGAGGTTGTCACCGGAAGGGCACCGGAGCAACGAGGAAATGGACTAAAATATGTAAGACGAGTCATAACCGGTAGTGAAATGGAGTTGTTTTTTCAAACAGGAAGTGCGCGGCTTATTCTCCGAAAAGGAGAAAAGGAAATAATAGTTAACAAAAACAGCGATATGTTTGTTCACGGTTGCCTTGCTTCTATTAAATTTTAATCAACTGAATCATGCAAATCATGTTATATAAATTTGGCACGACGCTAACATCAAGACAGCTCGGAAAAGAAGCCTTTGCCGCACTGCAAATGCAAATCGCCAACATAGGCAAGGATGAAGATCTACGAATCGACTTTGAAGGCGTGAATACCTTTTCGCCATCATGGGGTGATGAGTTTTTGAGGCCACTTGCCGATAAGTACAAAAACAAAATAATTCTGCTACATACCGACAACCCATCCGTGAAGGCAACTATTGAGCTACTGGAGGACATCGAGCATCTCGGGCTAAAAATCGAAAGTTGATACCCCGATCCGCGACCATTACGGATTTGCGCGCAACCTTATGTAAAAGCTTGACAGCTTGAATAAGTGAAGGTACCATCGCTTCTTCTAATAAATGTTTTATGGATAGGGTAGGCGAAAATAGCCTAGGTATAGATATAGATTTTCCAATTTTTACAGAAGCTCAGGTTGAAACTGTAATGTGCCCTGATGGCTACCTGGAGAGCTTGCCGTCTGGCGAGGATGCGCTAAAGGCATATCCGGCAACTACGACTCCGGGAATGGAGTGTCTACAGGACACACTGCCGGAAGGCGAGCGGTTCGTTTCTTCACATCCGCGCGGATTTGTTTTTACTCCGGCCGACCTTGAATTAACGGCGTTGATGCATGATGGACCAGATACATTTCGTTACGCGCAGACACGGGTTATAGACATGTATGACATGAGCAACAGGCTTCGTGGCTGTGAAATAATTCCAAACCTGGTTGTTCAATTAAGAAAGATACAGGAGGCTATGGTGGCCGCCGGACAGAGATACGCCTCATACGTTGACATACACGAAGGCGCACTGACTATCGTTGTATATTCTTTGTCCGAATATCCGGGCGCATATATAATAAAACACTACATACATCCAAAGTCTGCTGGTAAACATGAGACAGTTGCAGTTATGCTGGATCGGCATGGTGAATTGCATATCCCGCGCTTCAATGAACACGGTAGCGCAACGGCTTTTCGCAAAAAAATGGACGATTTCATAAGCGATACGGAAGGCGACAGGTGTTATGCCGCGAGGTCGACACTAATGATATTACAAAAGGCCGCAGAGGGAGATGGGCCGGAAAGAGCACATATACTTAGATGGTTTCCCGGAGTAACGCTTGAGAATATCGTCGCTATACATGGAGAGTTCAGCTCGCAGATGGTTGACGTCGAGAGAGCGTGCACAGCGAGAGATGCTGTCACCGAGGCAGAAGAAGATAGGCAGGCTCATGAGGTGCTAATGAATGCAGTTGGAGATTTTTTAAGAACAATTGCCGGACATGGTGGCAGTGCGGCCATACTGGACGGAGATGACGGCGCCGCGAAGTTTGTACAGATCGAAGTTGATCCGAAAAAACTTAATTAACCCGCCCCTATTTCTGATAACTATTGACATATTTCGTCATTTTGCAAGCTGTTATTAGGGTGAGCTATAATGAGCATATGGATAAATTAAAGACATCGGGGGCGTCACCAGACGATGATGGTATAGGCGAGGCCTCGGAGGCGGAAGGAGTCATTACTCCTCGGCCTCAAGGTGGCGTCTTCGGGCTTATGGAAGCGGCTAGAACTGCGGCGTTGAGTGCTACACGCGATAATGCGGCTGACGGCCTGCCAGAGGTCGCTACGTCACCCGTCGCATCAAAAGCCGTCGGGGCAGGCACCGACGAGATAATTTTTGACGCGCCGCGGTTTGTTTATACGGCGCAGATAGCGGCCGCGCATGAGACATACAAAAGGGCGCAGCAGCTTGCCCGAAGCCGCGAAGAAGACGATAAATATCGCGCCGGAGAATTATTTAGGAATGCGGCGGATGTTTTTGAAAGAAATGGAGAGCTCTGGATGGCGGCGGTATGTGCGGATGCAGGAGGACATCTGGTGCGCGCACGCAAATTATATGAACGCGTGGCGGCTGTGCACGAACAAAGTGGAAATCCTGTTTATGCGGCGCTCGCGGCCGATGACGCAGGAGACAGTGCCCACGCGATAGGTTTATTGACGCAGGCCGCAGTGGAAAGCGTGGATGCACGAATTGCGGCATTTGGGATTGGTACAAGCGAGGACGATGTGGTACTAATATGACATGCGCCGCGGATTTATTTACGCACTGCTTGCATCTCTTTTACTCGGTTTCATAGGCGTTTTTGTATAATTGGCCGCCGAGTTCGTGCATCCGGTGTCTATTAGTTTTTTTCGCATGTTTTTTGGGTTCCTTACGCTCGTGCCAATATATTTTTTCACGGACAATAGAGCTCTTGAGCCAAGAAAAAAAGATGTATGGCATTTTGCCGGTGTCGGATTCCTCTTTGCCGCCGCGATCAGCACATATCACCTTGCGTTAAGTCACACCACCGTAGCAAATGCATCACTCATGTCGTCGCTTGATGTATTTTTTATCATTCCACTGGCATATCTTTTTCTCAAAGAAAAAATTCATACCGCTCAGATTCCGCCGCTCATCATTGCAGGAGTCGCGATTTTTCTGCTCAATCCTTTTACGCTCGACGGCTGGCTCGGCAGTATTATCGCGGCCGGTTCAGGCTTTATCTATGCGGGATTTCTGGTGGCTGTCCGTTACGAAGAAAGGCGCAACATGGCCGGTGATATGATGTGGTATCTGTTTTTTGCCGCGGTTTTTCTATCCCCTTCTCTTTTTCTTTTGACACCTGGCGGCATTACCGACGTACTGCCACTGCTTTTGGTACTCGGCGTTTTTTGTACCGGCGTTTCGTATTACCTGATCGACAACGCACTCGAAAATACCGAAACAGAAATGGTTGGCCTTGCGCTATTCATTAGCACGCCGATAGTGTCGATAACCACTGCGTATTTTTTCCTTCATGAGGCCATTACCCTCCCGGTGGCCGCCGGCGCAGTACTGCTTATCGCATCCGGAATACTGGTAAAAATGGCCTCAAAAAGTTGATACGTCGGACTGTATTTCGGAGGAAGGATTCTTTTTAAGCAGTGCCAGATGCTCCGGCGTCAGTGTGCGTGTCAGGAAAAGACACGCACCGTATATTAGTGCGCCAAGAGGGACCGTGATGAACAGACTTTTTAGTTCGAAGATTGTTTGGAGTTGGGGTTGCACATAGTAGACGACGAGACCCATGGTCAACGCCGAGAGGGTGGATTTGATCAATACGGTGGGATTTGGGCGGAGGTGTAGTGTCCTCATTACAAGTGTCGCGGCAGAGAGGAGAATTATCGTCTCCGAGATCACCGCGATCACCGACACTGCTACAAATGAGTATCGCGGGACGAAGTATAAATTGAGCGACACGTTTACGATTACCGCCACGAGATTGATCAGGAGCAGGCGGCTCTGTTTGCCGAGCGCCACGAGGGTAAATGTGAATACTGCGTGAAAAAATACTAGCACCATTGCAAATAATACTATTCGCAAGGCCGTGTCCGAGCCCGCCACGCCACCAATTCCTACGAACTCATCACTCGATATGGCGGCGACCAGAGGCTTTGACAGCAGATATCCCCCGACCAGCGTCGGTAGCGCCGCGAGCGCCATAAAGTCGAGTGCGTACTGCAGGATGTTGCGAATTTTTGGTATCAAATTTTCTTTTATCGCGCGCGTGAGCACCGGCAGAATCGAGTTCATAAAAAACGCCGGAATTATTATCACAATCTCGAGAAATCGCATGGCAACGCCATAAAGTCCTATGTCATGCGAGAGGCTTGGATCGAGCGACATGATCACAGTTCCAATTCTGAAGTACACAGTTCCCAGTATCAGCGCCATGCCGTATGGCAGGGCTTTTAACACAACTTCTTTCCAGAAAATCCAGTCGAAGCGGTAGCGTATCTTCACCAGTCGACTACTTGGAATATACGTCAGCGCGATTGCAAAGAAATTTCCGATGATCCACGCATACAGCAAGTGTGGAAATCCCGCAGTCGGATTATCCGGAAACCACCACAGTATCGTCGCGACTATATAGAAGACGGTTATAGCCTTGCCGACGATCATGGCAAATGCGGAGTACTGCATTTTTAAATACACCTGCAACACACTCGATATCGTTCCGGCCACGAGCGTCATTATCGTAGCTACGCTCACGATGAGAATTCCAAACGGCACGATAGTTCCTTTGTACTGCGGGATTAAAAACGCTATAACGATGCCGAGCCCGAATGAGAGTATCGCCAGTATGGTTCGTATAGAGAGCACATTTCCGATAATTTTTTCTATCTGCTTTTCGTCATGGGCCATCTCGCGTACGGCGATGGTAAAAAGCCCAAAATCCGCAACGATGGCAAATATCGCCATATAGTCATATATCGCCGTATAATGCCCGTACTCACCGGTCGAGAGATAATTTGTAATCAGCTTTACGCTGATTATTCCAAGGAGCGCGGTAATCACCTTCCCCATCACCTGCGCCGCCGTATTCGATATGATTTGCCTGGCAGTAGACACCGTCCCATTATAGCCCAAGTTCTGCCAGGATGCGCCTCTTTGTTTTTGAAAACGAGTGCTCTTTTATCCCAAGTTCCGGAACATCTCTGGTTTGACCGATCACGACTCGGATGTCATCTGCGTATCGCTCAATGTTAAATTTTTTCAACAAATTCTTGTACAGTCCTATGTCCGCCGCCGAAATCAGCAACGCTATTATATCTATCCTGTCTTTCTCGCCTTTTGCACTATGCGCCCGCGAGCGATAAGCATTTTGCTTCAAAATAAGCAAAGGTTCCGGATTTAAAACGACGATGCCGTCTTTTGCCTGGACCATTCTGGAAAGCTCCTCCGTCGGTAATCCAAGATCAGAAAAAAACGGCACATATATATCTATATCAAACTCGCCGTCATGTATTTCATATTTTTTTAGCCGGTCATTTTTTATCAAGTCATACTCATTTTTCAATTTTTCGAGCTCATCATAATCGCAAATAAAATCAATGTCGCGCGACTTTAACCCCTTTGTATAAAGATAAACAGCCCATCCGCCAATCAAAACAAAATTATGTTTTCTTTTTAGCTCCTGGAGACGCCGCCAGCTTTTCTCTGTTATCAGATCGTGATAGTAAGCCATGGTAAGTGTTAAAAATTCAATTTTTCTTTTAAGGCCGCACGATAATCCTTTGCATACCATTGTGGCAGATTCCAAAGGTCAACAAAAGTGTGCGTATCCGACGTTGTGCCGCCAAAAGCATTGATAAATGGATCTTTTTTCAGCACGGTTAAATTGACGTCACCCTTTTTTGGCGGAAAGCGTTTTTTGATTTCCTCGAGATTATCACAGTACGCATAAACGGCAGAGTAGTCGGCCGGCGCCTCATTGTATTTCAGCCGATAGGCGCTGTATGCCCCAAAAACTGCATCCGGAGGCATCGCCCCCTCGATCTCCCTGGCGCCGGCCGCGACGCTTGTTTTGTAAACAACATCTTTTTCAAAATTGCGATGAGTGGCCCAGATCATAAGAAGTTTTTCCGCATCACGGAGAAAAAAACGCCGCCCAGTGACATCTATAGCGCCCAGCTGGCGAGGGATTTTTATTGCATTAAAAACCGTGCTCGTGGATATTTTAAACAGGCTCGCAATATTTTTTTGGGTAAACGCCGCCCCCGGCTTCTTTCGAGCCTCTTCCAGGATATACCGCCATATTATTTCTTTTTTTTGCATATAAAAATAGCCTCATTTCGATTATAATCGAAAATACGCGACCTGTAAAGCAAAAAAAGAGGCAGATTATCAGAAAATTGTTGGTGTATAGCTTCGTTGACGATATAATGATGCCCTACAAACTAACCATAAATTTTATGCCAGAAGTTTCAGAAAGACGAGAGCCGCAAGCTGCAAAGATTGATCTTATACCCCCCCTCAAGGCGCACCTGAGGAGGATGTTCGGTCTTATGCCGCCCAGGTGCGCATAAGGACTGCCGATAATGTCAGGGAAGCTCTAGATAGTTTTGAGTTTCGTATCGGAAGCTGGGATCACGCACCGCACGACGCAGGCGTCGAAATAGAAGCCAGAATACTTCGCGACCGCGGATTGATAGATGATAAAGAGTACGAGCGCCGTACTGCGATAGACCCCGATAGAAATAACGGTGGCGGTCTGTGCATAACGATTTAATGGAAAAACAACTTGCCCGCACCTGATATGTACGTTATAATGTACATATATGAATATGGCGATTACAGCTACAAAGGCGCGGCAGAATTTTTTTCAGCTGATTGAAAAAGCCGACAAACCGGGCGCATCCGTTACAATAACAATTGACGGAAATCCCCGTGTGGTCATGATGCCGCTGGAGGATTTTGAAGGATGGCAGGAGACGCTGGAAATAATGTCAGATAAAAAATTAATGAAAGGAATTAAAGAGGCACTCACAGGCAAAAAAACATATACTGAGGCCGATATTAAAAAAGAATTCAATATACAGTGAATGAATTTTGCAATTGTCTATAAAGAGCGTGCGCGTAAGGATTTGAAAAAAATACCGCAGGCATGGCGCGAAAAATTGATTTGTGCAATTGACGAACTTAAGACGGATCCATTTCGCGGAAAGAAACTGCAGGGTGCGTTGGCAGGCATATATTCATTACGCGTGTGGCCCTACAGGGTGCTCTACCAAATTAACAAAGGAAAAATACTTATAATTATCCTGCATGTAGGTCATAGACAGGGCGTGTATTCGAATTGAATCAACGGCGCTGTTTTGATAGAATGAAGTTAATATTTCTTAGCACCTTTTTCCGCGATGCATGAAGTGAAGCAAAAACTGGAGGAGCTGGCACGGGCTATTCAGCGGGGAAAGGACTGTCTTTGACCTGCCCAGGACGGAGCTTCGTATTGGCGAGCTGGAGACGAAAACATTGGAGCCTGGTTTTTGGAATGATCAGAATAATGCGAAAAAAATCAGCCAGGAGTTAAGCCACCTCATCGATTTCGTAAAAGCCTGGGAGGATTTGGCACAAGACTGCAAAGGCTTGAGTGAGATGCTTCCGGAAATTCATCCCGAGGAGGACCCAAAGAGCGCGGA
>JBBTWW010000053.1:0-4981 GCA_038062595.1 Patescibacteria group bacterium
AACCAGGCAATGTTTAAAATAGACGAACTAGAGTTAACGTCGAGGTTGATAGAGGGTAAGTTCCCGGATTACGAAAAAATAATCCCAAAATCAACACGAACAAAATTAGTTGCACGGGTTGATAAGCTGAACAACGCCACTAGACGCGTGAATCTTTTTGCTAAAGAAAACAATAATAGTATAAAGCTGTCTGTTACAAACGATGGTAGGATGCAGATATCAACGGACGAAACGAGAATAGGCGAGGAAAACGAAGAGGTGGAGGTTAAAATACAGGGCGAAAATAATAAGGTTGCAATTAACGCACAGTATCTTATGGATGTATTGAATAGACTAAAGGATAGTGTTATCATAGAGATGAGCGAAAAACTAACCCCGGTTTTGGTTAAGCCTGAAAAGGGAGATGGGTATGTTTATATTATTATGCCGTTAAAGGTTTAAAAGTTTTTAAAAATTGGCCGCGTGACTCAAAAAAGGCTTCTGGATCTATTTCCGCGCCAGCTTAATGCCGCTGTTGAGGAAAAGTTTTTAGAAAAAGGAAGTATAACTATTTCAGGGGGAGGTAATTATTCATCAAAGGTTTTTGTGTTGGCCGATGCGTTTCGAAAAACAAACATGGTGCCGGCACTATGGATTGTTAATGACAAGGATGAACAGGGGTATGTGGCGCAGGCCTGCGAAGAGTGGTTTGGCGTGACCGTGCTTAGTTTTTCAATGGAAGAAAATGCACACATAAATAAAGACGTTTCCGTAAGAAATCAAATACACTTACTGGAGACGCTAAAAACCCTTACGGAAAAAGAAAATAAAATAATTGTCGCGCCGTATTTAAGCTTAATGCAGCCGACGCCCCTATATGATGATGTGAAAAAAAATACAATAAAAATAAAAACACACGAACAACACGGGATAGTTGATGTATTTGAACAGCTCATCTCTTGCGGATACACAGTTTCGCCGGACGCCTATCTGGAAAAGGGAACTTATCTAGGCACAGGAAACGTGCTTAATGTATTCCCCGTAAATACCGACACGCCCGTGCGTATAGAGTTTGACTTTGATTCTATTGGCGACATGATGTTTTATAACCAGGAGGACGGGGCGCCGCTAAATACAATAAAAGAACTAAAGGTATACCCGATAAACCTTGAGGCAAAAGGGCAGGGTTTTTTTGAATACATCCCGGATGGGGCGGTCGTCGTAGAGGACGAATTAGAGGTTGTGGATGAATTTTACAATGAGTGGGATATGGTTTTTTCGCAAAAAAAACAAGGAGTTAAACGTATCACCTTTACGTCGTTTCCAGAGGACGGTGATAGGAATATTAACCTACGATACATGTCCGTCCTCAAATACCAGGACTTCCTGGATCTTTCCGTAGACCTTAAGGAAAAACACATGCGTGAGTGGATGGTAGCGGTCTTCACGAAACATAAAGACGAAGCCGTCACAATTTTTAATGATAAAAAAATCCCGTTCGCTGAAGGGCCTGTTCCTTTTAATGGAAGTGTGCCGTTTGTTCGTGTCATCGAGGTTGGGAAAAACGACCTCCTACCACATGCTTTTCAAAACACAGATCTAAAAACACTAATCGTGTCGGACAAGGAGGTGGCGAACCTAAAAGAAGAGAAGGGGAGCAAGGTAAATCAAAAGGTTTTTTGGGAGTTTTTGTCAGGGCTAAAACAAGACGACCTTGTTGTTCATATAGACCACGGGATAGCGCGGTTTGACGGACTTGAGCGCCGGACGGTTGATGGTGTTACGAGGGAGTATTTGAAACTTGGATATGCGGAAAACGACAAGCTTTTTGTGCCTATAGACCAGGCGGACAAGGTGAATAAGTTCATCGGCGGAGCCGATGAGGCGCCAAGGCTAAGCCGCCTGGGCTCAAGCGAGTGGACAACGATAAAGAAAAAGGCAAAACAGGAAACGGAAAAGATCGCAAAAGAACTCCTACAGCTCTACGCCAAACGAAAGTCAGCAAAGGGGTTTGTCTTCGCAAAAGACAGTCCAGGGCAGGCGGAGTTTGAAAAAACATTCCAGTACACGGAAACGCCAGGGCAGATTAAGTCTTTTGAGGATGTAAAGAAAGACATGGAGTCAAACGGCGTGATGGATAGACTAATATGCGGTGATGTAGGGTTTGGCAAAACAGAGGTGGCTATGCGCGCGGCGTTCAAGGCCGTGCAGGATAAGAAGCAGGTCGCGCTCGTTTCGCCGATCACAATTCTCGCAGACCAACACTACAGGTCTTTTACTAAGCGCATGGAGCCGTTTCATATCCGCGTGGAGATGTTGAGCCGCTTCCGTAGTGCGCGTGAGCAAAAAGAGATTTTAAAAAAACTCGAGGCCGGAGAAATTGATATTATCATCGGCACACATCGCCTGTTACAAACGGACGTGAAGTTCAAAGACCTCGGACTTGTGGTTGTTGACGAGGAGCAGAGGTTTGGCGTTAAGCAAAAGGAAAAATTCAAACAGATGCGCACGGAAGTTGACATCCTAACCCTCACAGCGACACCAATACCACGCACGCTCAATATTTGCCTTAATAAACTTCGTGATATAACAACTATCACGACGCCGCCGCCCGGGCGCTTGCCGGTAATTACCGAGGTGCGCAAGTTTTCCAACGAGCTTATACGTGAAGCCATACTTCGCGAACTCCGGCGCGGCGGCCAGGTATATTTCCTGCACAACCGTGTGCAGACTATAGATTCAGTAGCCGCACGCCTAAGACAGCTCATTCCGGAGGCTAGGTTTTGTGTTGCGCACGGAAAACTACTCAGTAAAGACCTGGAAAAAACAATTATTGACTTTAAGGATAAAAAATTCGACGTGCTTGTGAGCTCGGCGATTATTGAAAATGGAATAGATCTAGCAAACGCAAACACCCTGATTGTTAACAACGCCGAAAGATTTGGCTTGGCGCAACTCTATCAACTACGCGGGCGTGTAGGGCGCGGCAAGGCACAGGCCTACGCGTATTTCCTGTATCATGCGCAACGTCTACGCTTGGACGCAAAAAAGAGGCTACGCGCCATTGTAGAGGCCTCAGAGCTCGGCTCGGGGTTTCAGATAGCCATGAAGGACCTGGAAATACGCGGAGCTGGAGACATACTTGGTGTTAGTCAGCACGGCGTAATTAACGTCGTCGGCGTGAGCCATTTTATTCGCATGTTAAATAAAGCCGTCGAAGACCTGCAGGCAGGGAAGGTATCTGAGGAGGGGGAGGAGCCGCAGGAGGTGTCCATAGAACTACCGCTCACCGCATATATTCCAGACTCATATATTGTCAGCGCAAAGGATAAAATTAACGCATACCAGAGGCTGTCAGGCGCCGACAAGATCAGCTATCTAAACGAAATCAAGGATGATCTTACAGAGGAGTACGGCAAGCCACCAAAAGAAGTTACCAGCCTTTTCCGTGTAATAGAGCTAAAAATACTCGCAAAGATGGCCGGGCTAACGCTCGTAAAAGCGGAAAATGTCCACGTGCGCGGCGCGAAGCAGATTATTCTCTATATGGGAAAAAATGTGAAGCCGGAGCACATCGTTCATATGCTCGAGTACAACGACAAGTGGAGGATCACAGGAACAAAACTCGTGATAAGAATCGAAGACCTTGGCGTGCAGTGGTTTGACGAGCTAAAAGAATCCGTGCGTAATTTATGTGAAAAAGCCGAAGCGCCAAAGATTAAGGCATAGTTTTGCATTGACCGATGTGTGTGGATGGAATAGAATCAGTCCTTATTTTATGAATCATGCAGACACACTCAGCCACCTGGTGTTTACCCGTGATATAGACGGTGCCCGCGAGGCAATACGGCAACACGACATCTCCGTGGAAGAAATACGCACAAGCGTTTTTGACGCGGCGGTGAAAATTTTAAGAATAGCCGTACCCGGCTGTACGCCAGGCGGTAAAAAGAAGGCCATCACGGACGCACGTTATGCCAGAAGCCTGGTAGCCCGAAATGGCGAAAATAATTTAGCCGACCTCAATTCGACGGCGGTTAATAAAGTTATTTTAGATATTTATAAAAGGGCTACAGAAGCAGGAAAAGAGGTTGTCGAAAGTGTGTTTCCGAAGGCATTTGGGTTCAACAAAAGAAAGGTACCGCCAATAACGGATGTTCAGATAGATGGCGTCAGATTTGTAAGCGGAGCCGAAAATGATGTTGTAATGCAGGCCTTCGACAGACTGTCCGGCGTTTCATTTGAAAAAATAAAAGAATCAGAAATAAAACCACAGTGTGTGGTTAGGGTCAACGGTGACGATATTCTACTACACATTTTTGCCATACATGCCGCCCGCGAAGAGCTCTTAATTCAAGCCGCAGAGGGGCGCGCTAGAAAAAGGTGGGCATATATAGCCTTGTATTTATGGGGCACGCCATCAGAAAAACGCCGCGCGGAAATGATTTTGGTGGAGATGGCGGGAGTCGAACCCGCGTCCAGAGACGAAGCCCGGTAGAGTATTACAATCATATTCCTTTTTGAATTGTCGACCTTGGAAATAGAAGAAGGACAAAAAACTTCCATGGCGTAGTCTTAAAGTTTCGAGTTTGCGGTAGACAGTCGCATTCTCTAGCCTCAAAATATGTCATCTGTTTAGCTTGTGAGACACCCACTAAACAGACGGATCCCGCAAAAAGGCAGGATCAAGGAGCGATTAAGCAAATGCAGGAACGCGTGCAAAAGCACGTGCTCTAGCTACAAATGCGGTCTCGCCTGCATTGTCTGCAGTTATGTTTGCGCTGGACGTGTTAACGATGAGACCAGCGCGATCATCGGATTGCTCATGCCGGACTGTCAAAGATCCCTGTCGAACCCAGTGCATCCCCACGTGTCAGACGTTCCCGTAGCCAAGAAATTATAAGCCCAGTTTAGCTGATTAGCAAGCCTACGCCGTATGCGCCGCCGGCGGCGAGGATGCCGACGATCATGGTTTCCGCTATGCTGGCGCTTGGTTTTTTCC
>JBBTWW010000054.1:0-1722 GCA_038062595.1 Patescibacteria group bacterium
TATTGATTCTTGAGTATACCCGTCGGCGTGTTCGTATCTCGCGAGACGGAAGACAAGGTCGCGGTGCTCGATACCAAAGTCAACGCCTCCTATGATAAATGGCAGTCCGGCCACTATTCCGCCGCGGAAATTTATTCCACGAAGAATTGGAAAGCTGTCGCCTAGAGCTTCAGTCTTTAGTACGTCCGCATACAGATGAAATATCTCGTCCATCATCGCAACGCGGGAAGGAAAGTCAGCATTGCCCGGGAATGACTCCACGCAGTATATGCCGTGAAAGAGCTCCGGATATTTCTCCGGGTGGGATTGGATCTCCTGATACCTGGAGTCTGGAGAAAGTTTTTCAAGCTCGAGCAGGTGATTCTCGACGAGTGTTTTATTCAGAGCTTTTTCGTACTCGTACTGTGCGTTTTTCTCAATTCCGCCACCGGCCCACCAGCCGAGGGTTGACCCGCCTGCGGCAACGGAAGCGTCTACAGAATCGAAGTGGTATGTGGCGACTACTTCTCCGCCCGCGTTTGGCATACCTTGAGGGGCACCTCCTCCGGCGCGAAGTGTAATGTCAACTTTTTCACTGACAGAAATTTTCTTACCGACTCCGCCAACCGTGGTTAGTGGTGTCTTGAAACCGCCTGCGCCGATATCCAGAAAAAATCCTCCCGGCAGAGCGATGGTGGTAAATGCGGCCGCGCCTGTGCGCTCCTTTCCGCTGGGGCGATCCTGATGGCTCACTACAACGCCGGCGACGAGATTCTCGCGAATTTTTCGCAGTTGTTCATCGTCCAGCTTGTGGAGTTCGGCTATCTTTCGCACTATTCCGTCAGCCTGCTCGTCCGTGAAGCGCAGATGATAACGTTCATTGCCTCCTTCACGCACGGCTTCCGCCACGCCGCCATTTTTATAATCTATGACTGCGCCTATGCGGATAAAATTCTGCACGTCACTGTTCGGAAATTCATAATCATCAATAAATTCAGCCAGTTTTTCCGGCGAGCGGTTTGTTTTTTGAAAATCGGAGACTGCTTTTATAAAACCGTCGAGCTGTTTCTCCAGTGCTGAGTAGAGAGTTTGCAGATCTTTTTCCAGTCTGCCGGTAAATACCGTTCCATTCCTTTTCATCATCTCCTGTACGTTCCCGTCCGGTCGCGTGAAGTATGCGGAGAGGCCCATCTCCAGCTGTTTTCTTAGTCTTGCCGAAACCACGCCGGTGTCTATTTCACGATCATTTTCAAAACCTCTCGTCCCGGCCTGGTAGGTCATCATGTACATCGTCTCCGCGCTCAGATACTTTGCCGCCCAGTCGCCGCTCGTTTCGAGCCCCAGGAACCACGTCTTGTCCACCGAGTACGTCCGTCCGTGAAAGTCGCGCATCGTGATCGGCCGCTCATCCGTGTCCCTTCCTGCGAGCCAGCCCCACGCGTGTTCACTTATGGTAAAGTACCGCTCGGGCGTCTCAATATTTGTAAAAAACATTCTCGAAAGCATCGCCTTGCTTATCTGCATATCGTTATTATCTTCCGGCGCGATGCGATATATATCGCCGCCCTCGCGGAGAAATGCCTCGCGTCCGAGCTTCCTATCCGGCGTGAATTTTAGCCGTGATATTAAGTTCGTCAGGCGGACGGAGTAGGCGACGTAGTCACCAAGCAGATTGCTTACAAGTGCCACTTTTTCGCGGTGCTTCCACATATCTCCCAGTTCGTCCGTGAGCATCTTGCGGCG
>JBBTWW010000055.1:0-7813 GCA_038062595.1 Patescibacteria group bacterium
CGCGATCGCCTCAGCCACACTCTCGAAATGGCACAGCTGGCGCGCGGTCTCGCACGTGGGTTGGGGTTAAATGAAGATCTATCCGAGGCGATCGCACTCGCACACGATCTCGGCCACACTCCATTTGGACATGCCGGTGAACACACATTGAGTGAGTGTATGAAAAAATTTGATTTACACTTCGAGCACAATGAACAGAGCAAGCGCATAGTAGAAAAGCTCGAGGACCGATACCCTGACTTTCCCGGGTTGAACGTAAGCTGGGAGGTCCGCGACGGCCTGGCAAAGCACCAATCCCACTACGACCAGTCCGGGAAACGCATCTCCGGCAAGACGCTGGAGGCGCAGGTGGCCGACCTGGCCGACGAGATTGCGTATCACAATCACGACCTCGATGATGGACTACGCTCCGGAATTTTTGAGATCAAAGATTTAAGAAAATTAAAACTTTTCAACAAAGCCGAAAAGATGACAATCAAACAGTTTGGTAAAAAAATCACAACGAAATATCTCCGTCACCGCGCGATTGGTATATTGATTGGACTGATGGTCCGGGATGTTCTCACCGAGACAGAGCGCAGGATAAAAAAATACCGCATACGTAGTGTGGACGATGCTATGAAATGTACGGCGCAGATTGTTTCATTTAGTCCGTCTTTCAAGAAAAAAGTTTCAGAGATAAAAGATTTTCTATGGAATAAGATGTATCAGTCGCCGGAGGTGCTCCGTCACTCGCACCGCGGACAGCGGATTTTGAAAAAGCTTTTTAACCGTTTTATGAAAAACCCGGGCCTTTTGCCGCAGAAACTACAGATCAGGCTGAAGAAAGGCCTTGATCCGCTTCCTGTGATTGTGAAAGACTATGTAGCAGGTATGACCGATTTATATGCGTTGTCCAAAATGTAAACATCCAGAGACCAGTGTCGTGGACTCGCGCGAGACAAATGGCGAGCGCGAGATCAGGCGTCGTCGCAAGTGCGACAAGTGTGATCATCGTTTTACTACTTTTGATAAAATCGAGACGGCGAATTTTATCGTGATCAAGCGCGACAACTCGCGCCAGCCATACAGCCGCGACAAACTCGAAAAAGGAATTTGGCACGCCTGCGGCAAGCGCCCGGTATCGCAGGAGCAGGTGGACTCGCTCATCGATCGTTTGGAGGAAAAATGGAGCTCGATGGGCAAAGAAATCGCCAGCAAGATCATAGGCGAGGATCTCATGGAGGAGCTAAGGGACACAGACGACGTCGCCTACATCCGCTTCGCCTCTGTCTACCGCCAATTCAAGGACCTCGAGAGCTTCAAGAAAGAGTTAACGAAGCTACTCAAATAACAGACTTTAATACTGGTATTTTACCGTTCAGCGACGATGGCGCAGGAGCCTATTTTTTGGTATAATGATGGGATGCCTTTTTACTGTATTTACAGGTCAGGGTCTCGTGAGACCAGTCGTTTTATTTTTCGTGAAAAACCAGGTGAGCATGCTGAGACTGGTCGTGTGTGTCTGTCGCTTGACCAACTAAATGACGAGGTAAAACAAAACGTCGTGAATAGGCTTGTCAGTGTGCCGGAGGTAACAGCCGCGCGTGTTGAGCAGGCTATCAAGGATTTGGAGGCGGCATCTTCTGCTATCAAAGTAAAACTCGGTACGAATAGTGAGCTACTCGGCCACTATCACCTCGATCGAATTAATGTTTTTGACTATCTTCCGCAGATGGTAAAGGAGGGTCGTCTGGATCGTAATCACAAAGGAGGTGGGTACTTTCAAATTTCTACATTAGTTGCCGTGGATATGCGTCGTGTATTCGGTCTCCGCTTGGATAGTAATAATCCGGTTGATAACTGCATAGCTGGCATTTTGTACAACCATTATTTGAGATATGGGCTGGTGGAAGGCGGTGATGAGTTTAAAAATATGGACTCTGCCAATAAGGATCGATTTGCACTCGCGGCATACAATATGGGTTTTGGCACTGTAAACAAATTGGTAAAAGAATTGAAAGCAACTGATTATGTTGATTTTGAAATAAAACTTTCTGATCGTTTGGCGGGAAAAAAAGACGCTAGGAACAACAAGGGCCAGGTCTTTGATCCGTACTATCAGGTTCACTACACGCGTGTACCGCTTATCGATGAATATCTTACCAACCTTGATGCCGGAAAGAAGATCGATACCAAAGACCGTATAAAAATCGGAGAAGCAGAGATGTATCGTGCAAAGCCGGCAATAACATTACGCTATGTCCGAACCATTACAGCGCTGAGGAATGTAATGGAGTGCGGCCCGCACCGTCCGCCCGTGGAGATCGAGCGAAAAGAAAAGTTTCACTATCCGGATAACACCGTGTGGAAAATTGGGCGAAAGGTTGCCTACGAAGTCCAGAGCGAAGTAACATTTGAAGACTATTTTGAAGCGCATGATATCACCGATGGCGACACTATCGCTGATTTTGTGGAGATCATCATTTTGTTTAATAAAAAATACAATCCGGATCTCAGCGGACTAGATCCATCCAGTATGAAGAATGGCGTTGATGTCTGGATTCCATCGTATGATTTTTTTCTGAAACGCTTAACTAAAAGCGACGAAGCTAAAGATCGCGCAGGGCTGGATATCGCACCTGCACCAGGTAGACTGCCGGAAAAACTACCGGCGCGTGGAGGGCCGTTTTATATGGATTCATCGATGAATGAGCGTGGAAAAGAAGTTTTGCCAAGCCTGGGGGAGCCGATACTGCGATATCCGGTGTACGAACGTCCCGTGAATAGTCTCGGCCATTTTAATGTACATAGAGAACTGAGTCGTCGCACTGTCTCCGTAGGTCGTGGCCGCCATCGTCGCAATATTACATACGTTCGTTTTGAGGGTATTAATGTCAAAAGACAGGGCCAGAATAAGCCCGAGTACATCATTCTTCACTCCACGGCATCAAAGGACAAAAGCGGCACCATAAGCAGAGGTGTGGCACATTTTGTAATTGATCGTGATGGCAAGATGTTTCGAGTGAGTGCGGATAACTGTCGTGTAGCACACGCCGGTGAAACGATCTGGAATGGAGATAGGGATTTGAATAAAAACTCAATCGGTATTGAGGTTGTAGCACCACAGCCACAGGATGGCGACGCACGGTGGACGAATGAACAATACGTTTCAATCAAGAAACTGGTGCACGAGCTTTCAAGTAAATATCATATACCGGTTCGCAATATATTGAGTCATCAACAGGTAGCTGCAAATTACGACTCTTCTATAAAACAATATCGTCGCGGCAGAAAGCCCGATCCATTTTTTATTGATTGGGAAAAGCTTGGACTCCCGAATAACTACCGCATCATCGATCCGGATGTGGTTGCCGGGCGTGCACATCCAAATCTGGAACGTATAGATCAGGAACGGGCAGAAAAGTCCACACTGCGTAAAAGGCGCGTGAATGGTAAGTCCATCAAGTGGAGGGAAAACTCACCGTGGTGGAATAAGGATTCAAAAACACTTGAAGGGCTGAAGGCCGCCGAAAGGATGCGGCGTGGGTAGATGGATTTAAGGCTGTGGCACATCCGGTGCGGTTGCAGATGGTTCTCCGGACGGACCTACGCTTGATGGAGGCGGGAATTTATTTGTATCTTCCTTTGCGCAGGCGGTTATCAGCAACGTTGTGACGAAGACGGCGGTGATAAGTGCGGCGATTTTTTGCATGGAGAAGTTTTATAAAAAATAAAATTGGCTAAGTTGCGAAGTTGTTGAAGCTAAAATGCACTTGTGCGGCCTTTTTTGATGCTTAGTATAACATTGCTCGCTCGCTCGTACTTTATCGTGTGGTCTATCTCGGCGGAGTAGTAATAGTCGACCGGGCCGGTGCCTACGCCGACGGAGTCGGTCTCTATGAGAACGCGATCAGCAAACAATGCCATCGTCTCGCGTCCCTTACTCTCGACGAGGATGCGCTCACGTAGAGTAGTCAGTTTTTGTTCCGGCGTTGGAGGTGGTGGCCCTGCCGGTTTTTCTACAAATGTGAATGAGTGCATCATTGCGGATATCTCCTGTTCGAGAAAAGCCGCATACGGATCAGAGCCATACTCGCCGTACCATGTCAGTGCTTTACCATTTCCTAGATTTAGATACAGGTCGATCACGCCTGCACTTGCCGAGCGTGCAATCAATCCACGCGCAGAGCCGCGGGAGAAATCAGCGAAGACGCTTGAATCTTTTCCGTAAAGAGAGGAAAAACGTTGTCTCACGACAGGGAGACTAATCGTACTGCCAGAGATACTGATCGACAGATGCGCGCTTTTTGGATATGTATGCGTGAACCACGCTTGCGCCTGCTCTCCATCCAGTTTCCACAGCGCGCTGTGATTTGTCCCTTTGAAAGCCTGCCAGTCGGATGGATACTTTATCTCGTAGTAATTGCCTTCATTTCGAAATGTCCACCAGTCGGCTGTAATATCAAAACGCTCTAGCCGGTCACTGCTTATTTTTTTCATTCGAAAAATCAACTCGGCGGCCTCGGCTCGTGTGAGATTTTTATTCGGATCGGTGAGGGGATTGTTGCGTGAGGTGAGGTTGAGCGTGATGGATTTTTCCAAATATGGAATGTGCCACGGTTCGCTCAGCCCGGTCTTGGTATCGCTTTGTACAGGCCGCACCTGCACGCCGTGTCCTTTGAAAATCATTGCCAATCCTTCGGCAAGCGTAACTGTTTTTGTTGGACGGAAGGTATTATCCGCGTATCCGGTAATTAGTCGCGCCGTCATAGCTTTTCTCACATACTGGAAGTACCAGGCACCATCCGCCACATCCAGGAAGTTCCTGCTTTGTGGCCCGGCATCCGGCACTATGCCGGCGCTCTTCATCACGAGTGTCAGCATCTCCGCGCGACTCACCTCCTGCTCCGGGTGGAATGTTCCGTCCGGATACCCATTGATAATACTTAGAGTCGATAGCGTGTTGATCGCTTCCGCATGCGGATTTTCAGCAGAAACATCAGAAAAAGCAGCAAGTCCCGTCTGGAAAGGCAGTACGAAAAATACGAGTAGTGAAATTACTGTAGTTAGAAATCTTCTCATGATGGTACACATTATACCACTCTTAATACAAAACCTCGCCAGGGGTGTAGCGATCTAAATTATCCTCACCAATCAGACCGGTTAACTCTGATACGACGTCGGTAAATTTCACAAATCTCTGTGTGCCACGTGCCATCTCGCGGATGATCGCTGTGCCCTCGCGTACCTCGGTGATGCCTACTATTACTGTGTAATGTACCCGGAATTTGTCTGCGAGTCTCATCTGGGCCTTCATGGAGCCCTTGCCTAGGGCGCCCACGGTCTTTACGCCGTTCTCGCGCAACTCGGCGATAAGCTGCAGACATTTTTTCTTTGCGTCAAATCCAAGCTGTGCCACGAAAACATGCAGATCGTCCTTGTGCGGAACCTTGATGCCCTGGCGTTTCATATTGTCCACGATGCGCTCCACGCCGGTAGCAAAACCAACAGCAGGTGTGTGAGGACCACCGAGAAGTTCAGCAAGATTGTCGTATCTGCCGCCACCGGACACGGCATTCTGTGCACCGGTTTCACGATCCCAGAACTCGAACACAGTTTTTGTATAATAATCCAGCCCGCGTACGAGTGAAGGATTTTCTACATATTCTATTTTCATTTCTTTCAAAAATTCCAGGAACTCAGTGTGAAACTCACTGCACTCCTTGCAAAGGTACGTCTTCAACTTTGGTGCCATCTCGGCGAGTATTCTGCAGTCTTCCTGCTTGCAATCGAGAAGGCGCATTGGGTTTTTGCTTACGCGCACTTTGCACTCCTCGCACAGAGAGCGCTCCTTGCCTACGTAAAAATTTTTCAAATCATCCAGGAATCGCGGTCTGCAGTCATCCTCATTACATCCGACAGAGTTGACCTGCAGTTTAAAAAGCTTGTCCACGCCCAGGTCTTCATGAATTTTATTTGCAAGAAAAACCATCTGTGCATCCAGCGCAGGATCGATCTCACCAAGTATCTCAAAGCCATACTGCCAGAACTGACGGAAGCGCCCCTTTTGAGGCCGATCGTAACGGAAGTGAGGCTCTATGTAGTAGAGCTCCACCGGCTGTGGCCAGTTGAACATCGCATTCTGTATATAGGAGCGCATGACGCCTGCCGAACCCTCAGGCTTTAACGTGAGACTGCGTCCCTTGCGATCTTGAAATGTGTACATCTCTTTTGAGACGATGTCTGTGGTGTCTCCGAGCGTGCGTTTAAAAACTTCTGTAAACTCAAATATAGGCGTTGATATGCGCCTGTAGCCGGCCTGGCGCGCCCTGTGGCGTACTACCTTTTTGATAAAAGTGAAGTACTCGTGAAAGTTTGGAAGCAGGTCGTGGACGCCCTTTGGAGTCTGTAATTTTCCGGTTGTTGTAGTTGTTTCTTCTATGTTGTCTTCGCTCATAATTCAGTAAATTAGACGTGACCCCCATTGTATCACGTTTTTTCTGGAAAACAAGAGTGCAGCTACCAGTTTTTGAAGCTAAGGTTCGGGTCGGCAATGACAGGAATGCCGTATGCGAATTTTTTATGTGATGAGCGACCATATTTCTGATATTTAAAAAATCCTGCGACGGCGATCATAATGGCGTTGTCGGTGCAGAGAGTGATGTTTTTTGGATATATAATTGTTCTGATTTGCGTGTGCCGCTCAGAGACTTTTTTCTCTATCATTGCCCTCAAAAAAGAATTTGCCGAGACGCCGCCGGCAATATGTATGGAAGTCACTTTGTAGCGCACCGCGGCCTGTATCAGTTTTTCAGAGAGTACTTCGCACACGGCATTTTGAAAACTCGCCGCAATATCCGCTTTGTCAGCGGGTGTGAGCTGCTTTTTTTTGCGTATGCCATAGAGCACTGCGGTTTTTAATCCTGAGAAACTAAAATCCCAGTTGAATTTGTTTTTGTTGAGATTCCATGGCGTGAGAAAAGGATGTGGCAGAGAGAAGTTTTCCGGATTGCCGCGTTCGGCGAGCTTCTGGATGGCAGGTCCGCCCGGGTATGGGAGCCCGATCATGCGTGCTACTTTGTCAAAGGCCTCTCCGGCCGCATCGTCCAGCGTAGATCCGAGAAATTTGTACTTGCCGTGACCCTCCCAAATCAAGAGCTCATTGTGTCCGCCGGAAACAGTGAGGACGGCGGCCGGGAATTTTATTTTTTCTTCTCGCAAAAAATTCGCATAGATATGTCCCTCGATATGATTTACCGGTATTAGAGGCTTGTTCAACACGGCCGCGAGAGTTGACGCGGCATTTGTTCCGACCAGCAGTGAGCTGATTAGACCCGGGCCTTTTGTCACGGCAATTGCGTCAACGTCGTGTAATTTTAATTTTGCATTTTTAAGCGCGGCTGTAATAATCGGTACTATTTTTACCGCGTGCTCGCGTGCGGCCACCTCCGGCACCACGCCGCCGGTTTTTCTATGCGTTTCTATTTGTGAAAACATCGCGTGCCCGAGTAGCCGCACCGCGGCTTTTGAGCCGCTGCCCTTGCCTTCTACGATTGCGGCGGCTGTCTCGTCACACGAGCTTTCGATACCCAGAATTATCATCGTTGATTATTAGCATGCGGATCGCATTATATCCTCTTCGTTATGGTCGCGATAGAGCCGTTGCTATATAATGCTTTCCATGAGGCCGGCATCAATCGAGATCATAAAAAAAATAAAGGCGGCAGGGTTCAAGGCGTACTGGGCCGGAGGCTGTGTGCGCGATATGTTGCTTGGCGTTGAGCCAAAAGATTTTGACATAGCTACGTCTGCAAAACCGCAAGAGATAAAA
>JBBTWW010000056.1:0-3772 GCA_038062595.1 Patescibacteria group bacterium
GGGTGAGATGCCGCGGAGAAAAATCTTTTTTGCCACGCGCTGTGCCACGTACTCATCATCGTATGCCGGCCAGTGCTCGCGGATTTCTTTTGAGTTCGCGTAGTTCAGTATCTCCGTCTTGCTTGTAAGCGTGTCGGCATATATCGCCTTGATTCCTTCGAGCCCTTCGAAATATCTTACCGACGGGTGCGGTGCCTCGCCAGTTAGCCTCTTGAGCTCCGGGAGCGATTTCTTGAACTCTTTCACCTTTCTGGAAAACTCGTGATAGACGAGCTGCGGCTTCGTCGCATCAAAATATCGTATGCGATCGCGCGTGAAAAAGTGAACGAGGCCTTTTCCAATCAGCTTTTCCAGAATGTCATAGGCAGTCACACGATTTACCCCGGCATCCTGCGCGATCGCGCTCACCGGACTCGAACCAAGCTTCAGACACGCCAGATACACTCGTGCTTCTTTTTGATTCAGACCTATATTTTTCACCACAGAAAGCAGGCTCATGCAAGTGGAAGTTGTTGTAGAAAATTCCGACAGGGCGATGGTAGCACGTGCGTAATTTCGCGGCAAGTCTGCTTTTTATTCCTTATGTTTGCTTTTCCTACATTAAAAAATCAGTTGCTTATGGATATTGTGCGCACACTTTTTTAGGTACATGTTTGATTTACATTTTAACCTTTATTTTTTATGTCATCCGCATCCGCATCGATCTCAGTGGCAGGCACGGCTCTGGCCAGCACACCGCTACGTCCTGCAATATCGCCAATCAGGCGTGAGCTTGGCAGTCTCGCTCTCGTTCAAAAAACAGTTACAAAGAAGATGGTTCTCGAATTTGCCAAAAAGCACTCCGTGCAGTTTATCAACATGCAGTTCATCGACCTTCTCGGTATACCAAAGGCGGTTACTATTCCGGTGCACAAGCTCGAGGATGCGATAGATACCAACGTATGGTTCGACGGCTCATCAATTCAGGGCTTCACCAGAATTTTTGAGAGCGATATGTACCTTCAGCCGGACTTGAATACCGTTGCACTTCTTCCGTGGACAGTTGGTTCTGGTGACGTCACCATGCGAATTATCTGTGACGTTTATTTGCCCGATGGTAAGCCATTTTCCGGCGATCCACGCGGCATATTGAAGCGCCAGCTCGCGGAGGCAAAGAAGCTAGGCTACGATTTTTTCACCGGTCCGGAGCTCGAGTTTTTCCTTTTCCAGAAAAAGGATGGCAAACTCTCTCCACTGCCGCACGACAATGCCGGATACTTTGACCAGACCACCGATCTGGCATCATCAATCCGCGCGGACATGAGTTTTGCTCTTGATTCAATGGGGGTTGAGGTCGAGGCACTACACCACGAGGTTGCTGTCGGTCAGCATGAAATAGATTTCAAATACTCAGATGCACTCTCTACAGCAGATCGCGCTGTAACATTCCGCATGGTGCTAAAGACCGTGGCAGACCGCTACGGTCTCCATGCCACATTCATGCCAAAGCCGATATTTGGCATAAATGGTAGCGGCATGCACGTGCACCAAAGTATGTGGAAGGGCGGCAAAAATGCATTCTACAACAAGAAGGGTGTGTATGGCCTTAGCGATCTTGCAAGAAGCTTTATTGCCGGTCAGCTGAAACACATTCGTGCAATGAACGCGATACTGAATCCGTTGGTAAACTCATACAAGCGGTTGGTTGCTGGATACGAGGCTCCTGTGTATACGGCATGGGGCAATACGAATCGCTCCGCGCTAATTCGAATACCGCGCATTACTCCTTCCCGTCAGCCTACCGGTACGCGTTGCGAGTTACGATGCCCCGATCCTGCGGCAAATGTGTATCTCACATTTGCTGTAATGCTCGCGGCAGGTATGGACGGTATAAAAAACAAGATGACTCCGCCGGATCCGGTCGAGGAAAATATCTTCCACATGGACGAGGCCTCTGCACGAAAGCGTAAGATCACTCCTGTTGCCGAGAATCTCGATATTGCACTGGAAGAACTAAAGAACGATTCAGTAATACGTAATGTTCTTGGCGACGATACTTTTGAAAAATACTACGAGCTCAAGCGCGCAGAGTGGGACTCATACCGCACCGCAGTGTCGCAGTGGGAGATAGATAACTACCTTGAGGTTTACTAGGTCCTGTGCACAGCCCTAAAGCTGTTCCCGCCTTGTAGCGTTCGTACACAAAGAGTGGGAGGTCACACACGATGTGGTCTCCCGTTTTTATTTACCGCAAGCCTTTAAAACCAGACGGTCCAGGGCGAGTGTCAACTCTCTCTGGTCCCCGACGAGTGTTTTTATTTTTCCTGTTTTCATCTTTGTTTCTATGTCGAGAAGGTGGGCGTACATCTCGGAAAGTTTTTCAAAAGAAAATGCGTTGCACTGGTTTAGCGTCGATTTCACGACAAAAGGATGAACTCCAAGTTTTGATATCATCTCGTTTTGTGATACGCGGTGAGAGGCAAAATCCTTGATCTGAATCATAAGGCGGAACTGGCGTATGATCATAAAAAGTATCATATGCGGGTCCTCGCCCGACTCTATGAGCTGTTCCAGTATACCCAGACACTGACGTGCGTTTTTTAGTGCCAGGGCATCTGTGAGCTTAAATATCGAAGTGTCCAGGGTTGTATCCACGAGCAGGTCTATATCGTTTTCATTTATTGCTCTGTAATCGGCAAAACTGGCAAGTTTCCTGATTTCATTCCCCATGCGAAAGAGGTCTCCGCCGACCAGGTCCATCAGCGTCAGTGCGGCTTTTTGCTCTATCTCCACACCCAGTTTTTTTGTCTCCCGTTGTATCCACGCCAGCAGTTTACTGCCTTCCAGTGGATTAAACTCCATGAGTGTGCCGTGCTTTTGCAGGCGTTTGTACAGGGATGACCTCTTGTCCGGAACAGAACGTTCCGCAAAAACGACTATGCAAAACTCCGGAATTTTTTCGATCAGCTCTGCTGTTTTCTTTTGGTCTTCCAGCGCCGGATTTTTTTTCTGATCATTCTCGTCGCCTCTCGTCTTATACTTTGCCATGTAGTCTCGCACTATGACGAGTCTTTTTTCCCCGAGAAAGGGGACTGCGGTGAGTATGCTCACCAGGCTTCCTGATACCACTACTGCACCGTCCATCTCATCGAGATTGATATCTCCGCCGTGTTTTTTTATAAACTCGGACTTCCAAAAAGAAATCTTCTCGTTCATCGAGTACGTATCGGCGCCGAAAAAGAGGAAAATATTACCTGCCATAAGCGCCGCGAGCATATCACAAAATCGCCACGCGAATCAGATAATATTTTTCCGGTTTGCGACGTGAACCCTGGACTTGGAGTTATTTCATTACCTACAACAGATTGTCAGATACCAAAAAACGCCGATTTCCGTTCCGGAACGGCGGCGGAGTATACATGTAGGAAGTCGTGAAAATATTGCATCATCTAGCGCTCTCTTATTTTGACTGGCGTCCTGACAATAATTTTGATACAATCGGATTCCGATGGGTAAATTAACCACAGAAACATCATATCTGTTTGCTACTCCTTCCTTTTTTGGAGGCATGGCGTCTATTTTAGATATAGGAGGTACTCTTGTTGTTTATAATGAAAGCGTAACTCCTGCAGAAGCCGATACAAAGGCAATGAGAAATGACTGGAAGGCTGTTGGAAAAGATTTAATGGTTAGCATGCAAAAATATGGGCAAGCATCAAAATAGAGCAGCTATCGTGGCGCATCAATCGGTGTCTTTCTCTGGACCTCTACCGACACCGAATCATTTGGAGCA
>JBBTWW010000057.1:0-2653 GCA_038062595.1 Patescibacteria group bacterium
TACGGCATACTCATAGGACTTGGGATAGTGGCGGCTTTGACATACGCTATCGTAGAGAGCAGGCGTAGAGGTATGGATACGGAGGTTTTGTACGATCTTGGTTTTTGGATAGTGCTCTGCGGTATACTCGGGGCGAGATTGTACTACGTTATATTTGAATGGGAGCTATATGCGCGCCAACCATTAGAGAGCTTATTCATATGGCGCGGCGGACTGGCCATACATGGCGGGCTCATTGGAGGCGTGCTTGCACTGGTTGTTTTTGCCAGAATAAAAAAAATATCTGTTCCGGCATACATGGATATTTTGGCTCCGGGCCTTATCCTCGCTCAGGCTGTCGGCCGGTGGGGTAATTTTTTCAATAGCGAGGCCTTTGGCAGACCTACGGATCTACCGTGGAAGTTATTCATACCGCTACAGTCCAGGCCTACGGAGTTCATAGCATCGGAATATTTTCATCCGACATTTTTGTACGAATCAATGTGGAACCTTCTTGTATTCGTACTGCTTGTTATCGTCACACGCAGGATATATCACGGAGGGAGTGGTCGTCCGGCTGGCGCTGTATTTTCCTGGTATCTCATACTGTACTCACTAGGACGTTTTTTCGTGGAGTCTTTCCGCACAGACAGCCTCATGCTGGGTAGCTTAAGGGCCGCACAGGTCGTGAGTCTTGCTCTGTTTATCGCAGGTCTGGTTGGTATCTATCTCACACGAGCGCCGCGATCATCAGATACGCCGCCCACAGTATTAAGGCAGTAAGCGTTCGTGAGATGTAATTTTTTACCGGAAATGCCGGTCGATGCGTAGGGTGGTTTTCTCGTAGTATTTGAAAAAAAGCTAGATCATAGATCACATTCGTAAATATAAGGAGGGTGAGAAATGTGACGAGCGGCACATTCATGTAAATTGCCCGCATAAAAAATTCATTTCCAAAAGCCGGCAGTACCGCATAGATTTTTGAAATAAAAACTGTCGTGAAAATTGCAAGAAAGTGCAGTGTTTGGTCGAGCAGAAATGGATATAAAAAGAGTTTCGTTTTTTTCTGCAAGCGAATTTTTCCAATATCTATAACTCCGTGCAGTAGGCATACGATAACTATCGCGCCGATAGTTTGTGCATCATGCAGATACGGTAGGAGAAATACCAGTGCAACGGCAAAATGCACCAGCACGTGGAGGAAAACGCCACGCAGGTTTTTTTCCTTATACCGCACCAGTCTGGAAGGTTGCAGTAAGAAATCGGCGACTATATGTGAGAAAAGCAGGTAAAAAACGGCCATATTTATACATCAATGCTTTTTTGTGAATTTGCCTTCACACGGGCTATGAATTCGGTAGAGATTCTGTTTGCCAGCCCTGGTGTTTTTTCTATCAGTTTAAAAAAATCACTCTTTGACAGCTCAAATACTGCCGCGTCCTCGATCACGGTGGCGGTTGCATTTCTCGGTTCATCTGAGATTAATGCCATCTCCCCGAAAAAATCATTACCTCCCAGTGTGGCCACCTCCCGGTCTGCTCCCGACTGGTCTTTTCTCGATATTTTCACCATCCCGCTCTTTACTATGTAGAGCGTCGTGCCAGGCTCACCCTCACGGCAGAGGACCTTACCCGCCTGGTGGTAATTCATCACAACTCTGTTTGCTACATCCTGGTGGTCTATCTCGTTCAGTTCCTGAAAGAGCGGGATTTGTTTTAAAACTGCCAGAATTGTTACGCTTTCCATATATATCACTATACCATAGAAATACGATATTGACAACTTGTGCGTTTTGCCTTATAATTAAGATAATACATAAGTTAAAAACAAACATGTCATGAGCGTATTTATAGAAGAACACCGCAAAGTTTTCATTATAGGGCTCGTGATAGTTTTGATTACGTTTTCATTTTTCATGCTCTTTATAGGAGGTGAGGCTGGTGGTGCGTCTGCGCTAGACACTCGCCAGATTCAAAACAATGTACTCACGCCAATGGAGCTTTTTGACGCGCGGTAAATATCCAAGCTGTGATCGCATTAGAGCGACAGTTGATTATTTGGTATACTCTTGGTCGTATGAAGTATGACCCGGTCTCAACAGAAAAAAAGTGGCAAAAGCGCTGGGAGGAGTCAAAAGTCTACTCCACCGATTTTAATGACAAAAAACGTGTGAAGTACTACTCGCTAGTCATGTTCCCGTACCCGTCGGGGGATAAACTGCACGTCGGACATTGGTATAACTTCGGTCCCGCCGACAGTTTTGCGCGTTTTCAGCGCATGCGCAGATACAATGTTTTTGAGCCAATGGGGTATGACAGCTTTGGTCTTCCGGCCGAGAACTATGCGATCAAGACCGGCACGCCGCCAAAAGAGAGCACGATGCGAAATATCGATCACATGCGCAAACAGCTCAAGGCGATCGGCGCGATGTACGATTGGGACAGGGAGGTGATCACGAGCGAGCCTGATTATTATCGGTGGACGCAGTGGGTTTTTCTCAATCTTTATAAAAAAGGCCTGGCATATAAAAAAAAGGCACCCGTGAACTGGTGTCCATCGTGCCAAACCGTGCTGGCAAATGAGCAGGTAAAAGAAGGTCTGTGCGATCGTTGCGATACAGAGATTGTAAATAAAGAGCTCTCCCAGTGGTTTTTTCGCATCTCAGACTACGCCG
>JBBTWW010000058.1:0-5416 GCA_038062595.1 Patescibacteria group bacterium
GGGCGACAAGGAAAATCTTCAGGAAAAATACAAATCAGCGGCCAAGGAAGTCGGCTCTCAAGTCGGCTCCGGCCACGAGCAGGTCATAGAGGGAGTTTTTGATGGGCAAAATATGCACGGTCCGGATGGCAAGACATATCCTGTGCCTGCGAACTACGCCAGCAAGTCAAAGCTGGTTCCTGGCGATGTGTTGAAATTAACGATCCAGTACGACGGCTCTTTTCTCTACAAACAGATCGCCCCGGTCGAACGCAAACGGCTGGTCGGTCCTCTCATACACGACGAAGGCCAGTACAGAGTACTCGCCGGTAGCAAAGCATACAAAGTACTACTCGCATCTGTCACATATTTTCGCGCAAAGATCGGCGATGAGATTACCCTAATGGTTCCCGCGCTTGAAGACAGCGATTGGGGTGCTATTGAGCATGTTCTCCCGGGTAATGTGATGTAAATACCGTCCTATCCCGTATATAAATCGGCAATCGTGTGATTTAATGTACCTGCTATGGCTTTTTCTTGGGATAAAATACCGCGGCCAATCGTCGCCCTCGCACCGATGGCGGGCTATACCGACTCCAGCTTCCGGCAGATGGTAAAGTTAGTTGCGCCGGAGATAGTGTGCTTCACCGAGTTTACGAGCGTAGACGGTATACGCTACGGCGCAAAGAACACACTACGGCAAGTGGAGTTCAATCCCGACAAGGAGCGCCCGATAGTGGCGCAGATTTTTGGTAAAAAACCGGAAAATTTTCGCATAGCGGCCAGGATACTCACAGAGATGGGAGTCGATGCTATAGATCTCAATATGGGCTGTCCGTCAAAAAAAGTAGTGAGCTCCGATCATGGCAGTGCATTGCTAAAAAACTGCCCACTCGCGTACGAACTAATACAGGCAACCATTGAGGGAACACATATACCTGGACGTGAGAGCAGTCCTCCGGTATCGGTAAAAACACGCATAGGAATCGACAGTTACGATCCGGATTTTTTTATTCCGATGTGCAAGAATTTTGAAAAATACGGCGCCAAATTAATAACAATTCACGGGCGCACGGCAAAGCAGATGTACAGCGGGAAGGCCGACTGGGAGCCGATGTATGAGTTAAAGCGCAATGTTTCAATTCCGGTAATCGGCAACGGCGACGTGAGCTCTGCCGACGCGGCCGTACAAAAGCTAGGTAATCTCGACGGCGTCATGGCCGGCCGCGCAACATTTGGCAATCCATGGGTGATGGCGGAGATATATGCGCGGCTGAACAACAAGCAGTACTCCCCTCCTCAAACTCTCGCGGAAAAACTGCCGCTGATTCTTGAACACTGCAGACTGAGTGTCGAGTTCAAGGGAGAAAGGCTTGGCATGCTGGAGATGCGTAAACATCTCGCCTGGTACATCCGCGGCATGCCAGGCGCCTCTGAAATCCGCCAAAAACTCGTGCGCGTAGACTCGATCGACGAGGTCAAAAAAATTCTGGAGCCGTTTATTTAATTTAAAAATCGTACACGTCTTTGCGATGTTTGATACGAAGCACCATAAGTACGGCGATGACACCGCGCGAGTTAATATCAAAAATCACACGATAATCGCCAACGCGAAAACGGTAGTCGCCGATATTGAAATTTTTTAATTTCTTTGCAAACTCGAGTGGATTTTTTTGTTTTATAAAAAAATCCAACTTCCTCAATATCCTGCTTGCAACGCTGTGATCAAGCCTCTTCAAGTCATCACGCGCGGACTGTGCATAAAATAGACTGTACATAGAAAACATGCCTAGTTTAACCCAAACTCATTCATCATCTGCTTATGCGTATATACATTGCCATTTTTAACATCCTCACGCGCTTTTGCAATATCTTTCTGGAGCTTTTCCAACACAAACTCCCCTTCGTCTATCGGCTTAACTTCAAAGACAGGCACGTTCTTCTTTAGAACAACGATACGTATATTTTTTATCTTTGAACCTTGAGTATACGAGGCGATATTTTGCCTGAACTCCTTCATTCCAACAAATTTTGTCGTCATACGTATTGTAATTTACAAGATTATCTTCAGTGTACACTATAAAGCAAATTACGGCAAGGGCTGGAACTGGTGACTAAGTGGTGACTAACCTGTAACCACAGGGGTCCGCTTTCCAAAACATGCTTTTTATGGTAAAATAATAGGAAACAAATACCCATGCAGATAGACAAAATTCTCAGGACAGCCATGGAGTACAACGCCTCGGATGTGTACGTCACGAGCGGTACGAAGCCGACCCTGCGTATAAACGGTAATATTCTTCCGATAGCAGAGCACGCTGAGCTGACGAACGAGACTGCGTCCGCGTACATCAACGAGATGATGAACGACGAACAGAAAAAGAAATTTGCCGAGAATTGGGATATAGATTTTTCGATAGAGATTGCCGGCGTAGCGCGTTTTCGTGTGAATGTATTTATCCAAAGAAAAGGAATCGGTGCCGCACTTCGCGTAATCCCATCAAAGATCAGAAGCATGGAGGAGCTAAAACTTCCTCAAGCACTGCGCAAGATACCGAATCTACAGAATGGACTGGTGCTGATCACAGGCCCAACCGGTGCAGGTAAGTCCACCACTCTCGCGGCAATTGTCGCGGAGATTAATTCACAGCAGGCGAAACATATTATTACAATCGAGGACCCGATCGAGTTCGTACATGCCAACAACCGTTCGATAATCGAACAACGCGAACTAACGACTCACACAAAAGATTTCAAGAGCGCACTTCGCGCCGCACTGCGTGAAGACACCGATGTCATCCTCGTAGGCGAGATGCGCGACCTCGATACCATAGAGCTGGCACTCACCGCCGCCGAGACAGGTCATCTGGTGCTCTCCACGCTTCACACCAGCGGCGCGGCAAAGTCCATAGACCGCATTATCGACGTGTTTCCTTCCGGTCAGCAGTCACAGATCCGCTCTATGCTTGCTGAGAATCTACGCATGATCGTGTGGCAATCTCTATTAACAAAACGCGACAACTCGGGCCTGCTCGGCGCATATGAGATACTGGTAAATAATCACGCTGTGGCAAATCTAATCCGTACCAGCAAGACATTCCAGATCCAGTCGGCGATGGAGACCGGCGCGTCGGAGGGCATGCAGACGATGAAAAAGTGTGTAATGACCATGCTGGAACAGGGGCTGATCACAGACGAGGAGGCACAGGCAAATATACCGGACGAGACCGATCTGAGCTGATATCCTCCGGCCTAACTGCATACTGGGAAAACCTTAAACTTCGTGGTATAAGTATGTAGGCTCTTTTTTTGTTAATCGTCGGTTTTAATCTGGGGCAGTAGCTCAGTTGGCTAGAGCGCCTCCATGGCATGGAGGAGGTCGTGGGTTCGACCCCCATCTGCTCCACCAGTACATCACAGAAAGCGAAGCGCTTCTGTGATGCCGCCCATAGAATGTATAGCCTTAGGCAATTGCTAGTGCGGCGCGTGCCGCATATTTACACGGGCATGGAAGTGAATGGCTTATTTCAGAGATGAATGAAGCTGTCTTTCTTTTACACTGCGAGTACCGCCTCTTACATAAGCTAGATCGGCGTGCCATTATTTGGCGTATAATGATCGGGATGTACGATTTGATTATATATTTCCGCAACACAATTCTCGGTACTTTCTACCGTCTCATTACAAAACCTATCTTCTTCCTACAGGATCCGGAAAACGTTCACGATCGCATGCTACGTTTTGGCGCTTTTCTTGGAAGACACACGCTAACACGAGCAGTTACGCGGCTTTTTTTTGATTACAGAAATAAGTCACTGGAGCAGAATATTCTTGGGATTAACTTCAAAAATCCTGTCGGACTCGCCGCCGGCTTCGACAAAGATGCATGTCTCACCGATATACTTCCGTCAGTCGGGTTTGGATTTGCAGAAGTCGGATCGATCACCGGAAGACCATGCGAAGGTAACCCGAAACCGCGGCTCTGGAGGCTAAAAAAATCGCAATCGCTCGTTGTGAATTACGGACTCAAAAATGAAGGATGTGAAAAAATATCGGCACGGCTGCGGACGAAAAAATTTGAGATTCCAGTAGGCGTGAGTGTGGCAAAAACAAACTGCAAAGAAACGGCTGAGACAGGGTGCGGTATCGATGATTATGCAGTTGCATTCAGTAGCGTTGCGGATATCGCAAGCTTCATAACGATAAATATCAGCTGTCCGAACGCATTCGGCGGCGAGCCATTTACCTCCGCGGAGCGGTTGGAAAAGTTACTGGCACGGCTAGACGGCGTGCCGATGACCCGTCCTGTTTTCCTAAAGCTCCCGGCGGACATCGAGAGCTCATCCGTCGATGCGACCCTCGATATCATATCACGTCACCGCGTTCATGGATTTGTCATATGCAATCTTACGAAAAAGCGCGACAATCCGATGATTCTGGACTCGAACGTGCCAGTCATGGGAAGCATAAGCGGTCCGGTCATGCGCGAGCGGTCGAATGAGCTGATCTCGTATGTGTATGGCAAAGTCGGGAAAAAATATGTAATCATCGGCACTGGCGGCATCTTTACAGCCGAGGACGCATATGAAAAAATCCTGCGCGGCGCCTCACTGGTACAGTTGATAACCGGTATGATCTATCAGGGACCTCAGGTGATAAGCGAAATCAATCGAGGCTTGGTAAGGCTATTGAATCGTGACGGGTATCGTACAATTGGCAGTGCCATTGGGACAAAAATAGATGAAGATATGGCTCTTCTACGGGCTAGTTCCAAATCTTTTGTTTTTTGGGATAATAATAAGGATAATGCATACTAGAAGTTTTACGACAGTCGGGCAATATAAGGGGGTGTAGCTCAGTTGGTAGAGCGCCCCGACGTAACGTCGGGGAGGCCGGCGGAATATTCATCAAAACGTGATAAGCATGAGCAGTTGTTACCTCTACATACTGGAGAGCACACAAAACAACGGATATTACATAGGATCGAGCAAAAGGCTCGACAACCGCCTGCATGAACACAATACGGGATTAGTGAAATCAACCCGCAACAAAGGGCCATGGATCATAAAATTTTTCCAGAAATACAATTCTGAAAAAGAGGCACGGCATATCGAGCACCGTCTCAAAAAATTCCGCCGCCGTGATATCATAGAAAAAATAATTTCCGATGGTATTATAAAGATCAATCCGGGGGTGTAGCTCAGTTGGTAGAGCGCGTCGTTCGCAACGACGAGGCCGGCGGTTCGACCCCGCTCACCTCCACCAGACAGCAAAAGTAGAACGGTAATTAAATGCAAAATTCCTTATTTACAGTTGGCAAGTACCCCCTATATTGGACACGCATTCTGAAAGGATGCTAGAGCGCCCCGACGTTACGTCGGGGAGGCCGGCGGTTCGACCCCGCTCACCTCCACCAGACAGCAAAAGTAGAACGGTA
>JBBTWW010000058.1:5516-7090 GCA_038062595.1 Patescibacteria group bacterium
CGCCCCGACGTTACGTCGGGGAGGCCGGCGGTTCGACCCCGCTCACCTCCACCAGTACACCACAGAAAGTGAAACGCTTCTGTGGTGCCTTCTCTATTGATTTTCTTTTTCCATCCAAAGCGTCTATAATGAGCGCAATCTTTATTCACTCACCCACTGTCATGAACATCCCATTCTTCACACATAAAGCATATCCACTACCACGCGTGGTTGTATTTGGTTTCTTTGGTACGCTTATGGGAATTGCCTACGGCATTGCTTTTGTCCTTATCATAACGTTGCTACTGGACCTTGGTATGACTTTTTATCAGGAGGGATACACATTCGGCACATTCAGCTCATACACAAGCATGGTAAATGGCGCAGTTTATATGGGTGCATTCCTTGGCGCTGTGCTTGGTACTACGGCCGGAATGTTTGAAAAAGTACGCTTTCAGGACATGCTATTTAATGGACTATGGTATGGCATACTCGCACTCGGTGCGTCCATTATCATAGGCACGGTTTTTGTCATACTACAAAGCCTCATCATACCGGCAAACGGCTATGGATACGGACCAAATTACCCAATTACATTCCAGACTGTAATGTCGATGGGGTCTATGATTGGCGTACTATTTGGAGTGATACACTCAATAGTAAAGGGTCGCTAAATGAGATGGTGAAGCTCTGCTACGCTCCGTGGCATTTCTTGTACTTTTTTCCCGAACCGCAAGGACACGGTTCATTTCTACCGACTTCCGGCTGGCTTCTTGCAGATCTGGAACCGGAAGAACCGGCCTTTATCAGCACCGGATTGCCCGTCATCGAACCTCCATCACCGGAAAGAACGCTCTCTATCTGACCTTCATTGGTCATCATTGCCTCCGGCGCGACACGACCTATTAGAGGCGGGCGCTCTATCTCAAACTTCATTTTGAAAAGTGTATTTATCGCATCCATGCGAATGGAAGATAGTAACTGCATAAAAGCCTCGTAAGCCTGGCCTTTGTATTCTATGAGCGGATCGCGCTGACCGTAGCCCTGGAACGATACCGCCTCACGCAGATGGCTCATATTGTCTATGTGCTCCATCCACAGCACGTCAATCGTGCGAAGATAAACGGCGCGTTCGATTTGGCGCATAGTTGAAGATTCTTTTTTTTCTGTATCAAAATTCGGCAGTCTCTCCTCTCTCTCGTGATACTTTTTCCATAGATAGTGTTTTACACGCTCTATAATCTCCTCTACCTCAAGCTTTTCTAATATATCGTCGAGTGCAAATGATGACTCTCCCTCGCTATGAAGCGCTCTGACTGCCTCGGCAATTCCGGCGAGCCCCCACTCTTCGCGAGACCTGCCATCCGTATGCCCCAATACAATGGCCTCTGCAAGTTCTTCCATAAGCAGTAATATGTCGTTCTTGATATTATCGCTAAATAAAACCATGCGGCGGCGTGTGTATATAATCTCACGGTGTTTGTTCATGACATCGTCGTACTCAACCAGATGTTTGCGTATTTCAAAGTTGCGGCCCTCCACTTTTTTCTGCGCGCTCTCAATTGAGTTTGAGATCATTTTATTTTCTATCGGCA
>JBBTWW010000059.1:0-3293 GCA_038062595.1 Patescibacteria group bacterium
CTAAAATTCTAATTACTATGTACGAGTTCAAATTTCCCGATGTCGGTGAAGGCATAAACGAAGGCGTGATTACACGCTGGTTTGTCAATGAAGGAGATACGGTAAAAGAAGATCAGACGCTCGTCGAGATGGAGACGGCGAAGGCTATCGTGGAGATCCCATCACCGAAGGCCGGAAAAATTCTAAAAAGAAATGGCAACGAGGGCGACACGATTAATGTAGGCGACGTGCTCGTGGTAATAGATGACGGCGCATATGCCGAGAATGTGCAGAAAAAAATGCCGCTTGGCGCCGGAGTGATCGGCGAGTTGCCGGAGGCTGGCGTTAATGACGTGCGGATTTCGAAACAGCCGGCAAAAACATCGATAAAGACAACTGCTGGCGGACTCGCAATGCCTGCCGTGCGCGCGCTGGCCGGGAAGCTCGGTCTTGACCTTGCGAACATGAAAGGTACGGGAAGCAATGGGCAGGTGACCACCGAGGACGTGATCAATTCAACAGCGCGCGCTGTAAATATCGCAGGGCCTGTGGAGCGAGCGCCAATGAGCCAGCTCCGAAAGACGATCGCAAAACACATGAGAGAGTCACTGCATACGAAATCGCACGTCACTCACTTTGACGCATGTGATGTGACAAATCTCGTAGCACTGCGTGAAAAGATGAAACCGGACGCGGAGAAACAGGGGATTAAGTTAACATATCTGGCATTTATCACAAAAGCTGTAGCGGAAAGTTTGAAAGAATTTCCGGCTATGAACAGCGAGATCGACACAGCAACCGGCGAGATTGTTTTAAAAAAATACTACAACATCGGAATCGCTGTAGACACGGATGAAGGACTTATGGTGCCGGTGATAAAAGATGCGGATAAAAAATCGGTGTTGGACATAGCGAGAGAAGTTCAAACTCTTGCAGAAAAAGCCCGCACACGAAAAATTGAATTAAGCGATCTATCCGGCGGCACATTCTCAATAACGAATGTCGGCTCTGTTGGCGGTACGTTTTTCACTCCTGTAATCAACGTAGGCCAGTCGGCGATACTGGGGCTCGCGGCTATACGCGATGAAGCCGTGGCTGTAAGCGGCAAAGTTGAGGTACGAAAAATACTCCGCCTCGGTGTGGCATTTGATCATGCGGTTACAGACGGCGCCACTGCGGCTAGATTTCTTAACGCGCTCATGAATCGGCTGTCGAATCCAGTGATATAAATAATCAAGCCGTCTCGAGTGCTTCATTTATCCTCACGGCTATTGCGAGAATGGTTTTCCGTACACCGTCTTCCGGGCCAAGTCCTTTTACTTCACCAACCGCATCTTCTACAAGCTGACGTATCTCTACTCTCCTATCGGCAATTGGTAGCGTAAAGAGCAATAACTCTGCATACAGAGCTTTTGCATAAGGATCTATCGGAACAAATCGAAGAAGTATTGCGCTGACTTCGGCAAACTTTTCTTTTACATCGTCGCATATGTGACCTTCCATCTCGAACCTCCTGGCCGCCCATTGTAAAGACGCCCGTACATAGTCATAGATAGCTTGAGAATCATCAGGTCTCTGACGCGCACCCTCGGCGGCTCGCTCCATAGCTTGACTAAGCTGATCGGCAACGGTCATATCTGTACGTGGCCGCGGTGCCGCCTCCGGAAACGCAAGAACGTTCCCACCTCTATGACTAATTTCTGACATACTATACAGATTAAGAAATAGCGAACGGTGGTATAAGTTCATCAACTATTCTTGCACTACGCGGAGTAACGCGATTGCGCACTTGCAATGCCCTTACCATCAGAGCGTTAACCGCAGCAAGCTTAGTGACCACGGCCGGCAACTCAGCATCAACCGCCCCTCCTGAAGCCTGACCTGCCAGTTCATTTCTTTTGGCAGTGTAGCGCTTTTGTACAAAAGCTAGCATCGTGTATATATCACCAATTAGCGTGCCAAGTACTTCTTTGTCGCATAGCTCCTGCAGCCTTTTTATATGCATTCCAGCCAAACCGGCGACGAATACATCCGCCTTAGTAAGAATATCATTAAGAAGCTGTGTACTATGTCCATTGCTTACACTTCTGCTCTCGGCTTCCTGATACGCAATCATACTGCCAACCAGCAACTCCCAAACTTCTTTAAAAGTTCTGTTATCACCTTCTTTGACCGGTGACTTTAGCTCTAGTATCTCCCACGCCGCATCATCTACGCGGACAAATCGAATCGCACCGCGTTTATTATTGGCACTATCTGCACCTATCAGCGCAAGATGATTATAGCCACTGCGAACTCCCTGTAGCGTCCGGAAGGATGCGATCATCTGTTCTATGCGGCTTGTGTCTGCTACAGGACTACTCTCCCTTACAGCCGCCTGAATCATTGTCATCGCACCAATCATGCCTTCTTCTATCGCGGCAAGAGTGGGGGTGATTTCTGCCTTTCTTTCTCCAGTAGCATGCACTGCAAGCATGCGCAGACGATTATGAAAAAATGTGAACACGGTAATCACATCTCCCATGACGGTACCAAAAAGACTTCGCCGATCGCGTCCATTTGGATCCATTATTCCGTGAAGATGACTATGCGTCTCGGTGCCAAGACTACGAACCATACGAAGCACCTCGGTAAGGTTGGCAACAATATTATTTGGATCAACGCTGGCCAATACAATTGGATTTAGTGAATGAAAGCAGGACGTGAGCAAAGCCTCCAGCCTAGCAACTTCTGCACTCTTGTCTGGAATCTGTTCACGTAACATGGCAAAAGTAGCCGCGGATGTGCCGAGGGTATGGCGATCATTCCACGCGGCACGAGCTCCCGACACATCGTACGTCTCTCCAGACTGTATATCTCTTTCTGAAGCCATAAGGGCACAGTATAACAGGTTATTTCATTGACGCAAGGGAAAGTTTCTGCTATAGTTTATAGAACAAAAACTAACACAAAATACTATGTTTCATATCTGTAATTTTCGCATTTTAACCTGTTTTCTTGCGCTCACTCCTGTACGCATGGTTTTTAAGCATGGTGCCGCGGCGGCACAGCCTGATAGGTTTGATGATGACGAGATTATGAGTGCGGCTATTAATGAGGCTGCTGGCGTCATCCCCGAGCCTGTAACAACACCTAAACTGCGCATACAAAGCAGGATGAGCGAAAATGAGATCATAAAAGCACGCGTACTTGGCGCTCTGGAGGGCGATGGCGCTCTGCTTAATGATGCGCTTCATGAAACACTGGAACACACCTCTGCATCAGCCGTGGTAAACACGCTGGCGCAGGAGCCGGAGCTTTTTGCGGATCTTCAT
>JBBTWW010000060.1:0-7232 GCA_038062595.1 Patescibacteria group bacterium
GACCGTCGTGATGATGGCGGGGCCGTGCGCTGTCGAAGATGAAGAGCAGATGGAGCAGGCCGCCATTGGTATAAAAAAAGCAGGGGCCACAATACTTCGTGGTGGTGCATTCAAGCCACGCACTACACCATACGCATTTCAGGGTCTGGGACGTGACGGCATTAAGATGCTTGCGGCCGCGGCAGACAGGCACGGTCTAGTGAGTATTTCTGAAGTTATGGACGTGCGCGATGTTGAGTTTACCGCGAAGCTTATAGACATACTGCAAATAGGAGCCCGCAACATGCAAAACTTTGATCTACTCAAAGAGGTCGGCAAGACAAAAAAACCCGTAATGCTGAAGCGCGGACCATCTGCGACAATCAAAGAGTTCCTACTCGCGGCGGAGTACATCATGAGCACAGGTAATCAACACGTAATACTGTGTGAGCGCGGTATACGCACATTTGAGGATATGACCAGAAATACTCTCGCTATTGCGACAGTGCCGGTTGTAAAAGAACTAAGTCACCTGCCGATTATCGTCGACCCAAGCCACGGCACCGGCAAGCCGTCTCTCATCGCGCCGATGGCGCGCGCGGCTGTTGCTGCCGGTGCCGACGGAGTGATGATCGAGGTGCATCCAAATCCATCTGTGGCCAAGTGTGATGCCGACCAGGCGCTGAATATTAAACAACTTCAGGAAATCATGGAGAGTCTTGGCCCAATAGCAAAAGCAGTCGGCAGGACAATGTAACCTTTATAAACACAATGAAAATCCGCGTTGTCATAAAGAAAAGCAGGGAACCAGCCTCTTACACGATAGTAGTGGAGCAAAAGGCTCTGTCAAAACTGCCAAAACTACTGAGAGAAAAAGATCTCGGCAGTCACTACTGCATAATCACAGACAACAACGTAAAAAAACTATACGGCGGTGATCTGCTCGAGGAGTTTAAGAAACGGGGGCTTACAGCATCGTTAATTGCTATCGCCCCCGGCGAGCACTCAAAATCGCTCACAGTCGCCGCTACGATCTGCGAAAAAATGATCGAGCTGGGCGTTCGTCGTGACGGATGCGTAATAGCGCTCGGCGGGGGTGTAGTGGGCGATCTCGCCGGTTTTGCCGCGTCGGTGTACATGCGCGGCATCAACCTAGTGCAAGTCCCAACTACACTTCTGGCAATGGTTGACTCCTCTATCGGCGGCAAAACCGGCGTAGATTTAGCTTCTGGCAAAAATCTGGTTGGTACTTTTTACCAGCCGTCTATGGTTGTCATAGACCCTTCCCTTCTACCTACAATGCCAGCCCATGAGCTCAGAAACGGCCTCGCCGAGATGGTAAAGCACGGAGTGATCAAGAGCCGTTCTATCTTCCTGGAAATAGAAAAAAACTACAGGACACTGCTCTCCGGGAATATACAAAAACTCACAGGACTGATCGTGAAAAATCTCAAGGTAAAGGCAAGAATAGTGGAGTCTGACGATCGTGAATCTTTGGCAAAAAAGAAGTCAAACGTATCCCGCATGTTACTCAACTACGGCCATACGATAGGACACGCAATAGAAAAAATATCCGGCTACACAATACGCCACGGTGAGGCTATATCGATCGGAATGGCGATGGAAAACATTATTGCCGTGAAAAAGAAAATGCTATCCCAAAGCGAGGCTGAGCGCATAGAGAAATTACTCAAAAACCTAAAACTCCCGACACGCCTTCCGTCAAATATTTCACTGAAACAAATTAACGCCGAGTTGAAAAAAGACAAGAAAAATATCGACGGACGTGTACATTTTGTCCTGCCGGTACGAATCGGCGAGGCGGTTATCCGTGACGACATCGTATGAATATACGGCTTCCAGGCTCGAAAAGTATCACGAATCGCGCACTACTGTGTGCGTCTTTTGCAGGCGGCAGGAGCAAACTCACGAACGTGCTGGATAGCGACGATACAAAAGTGATGAAAAAAGGACTCGCCTTGTTGCTGGATAAGGGTAATAAACATCCGCAGATTTTTTGCGGTAACTCCGGGACTACATTACGATTTCTCACCGCAATGGCAGCAACTTTTCAAAAAACAACAGTACTCACCGGAGACAAACGAATGTTGGAGCGCCCTATCGGCGACTTGGCCTCCTCACTGCGACAGCTTGGCGCACGAGTTGATTTTTTAAACAAAAAAAACTTCCCGCCAATACGCGTAACAGGCCCGCTCCGCGGCGGGCATGCGAATGTACGAGGTGATATATCAAGCCAGTATCTATCGGCGCTACTTCTCTCTCTACCATACGCGCAATCAAAAACAACGATTGAAATCGCCGGAGCACTTTTATCAAAACCATATGTAGACATGACTATATCGGTCATGAAGTCATTTGGCGTGAGAGTTAAGAGAAATGGATACAAAACATTTGAAGTTAGTGGAAATAGCCGGTATCAACCGACGTCATATGAAATAGAGGGCGACGCCTCAAGCGCCACATATATCTGGGGACTTGCGGCTTTGACCGGAAGAGATATTTCTATCAGCAATATTCCGAAACAATCGCTACAACCGGATGCAAAGGCGGCCCAATTGATTCGCTCGATTGGTATTGGTCTGCCGCTAAAACCGCTTGGCACAATCAATCTCTCCGACATGCCGGATGCGTCACTAACCATTGCTACACTTGCGGCAGTTGCCTCCGGTACCACCATTTTCACCGGACTGCAAAGTCTTGCCGTAAAAGAATCAGATCGCCTCACAGCTATGTCTACCGAGCTTAAAAAAATTGGCGCTAAAGTAAAACAACGCAAAGATGGCTGGGAGATAATCGGAAGTCCGTTTTTACTCTCTAATAAGGCCATAATCAAGACTTATAACGACCACCGTATAGCGATGTGTTTTGGCATGCTAAAATCCATACTTCCAAAACTTCGTATACAAAATCCATCGTGCGTAAAAAAAACATATCCGAACTTCTGGAGAGATATAAAAAAAATCACCGGAGGTGTCACCTCTCCTTCGGCGTATAACATAGTTATCACCGGAATGCGCGGCAGTGGAAAAAGCAAACTTGGCAGGATGCTGGCAGGGAAAATGCGGCGCAATTTTTATGACATAGACAAGATTATAGAGGGGCGTGAGGGTATGACGGTTGCAGATATAGTTGCACATCACGGATGGAGCTACTTCCGGTCTGTAGAGCGCTCTGTCGCGGCCGAGCTGGGGCGTAATGTCACAGCAAGCGTGATATCCACAGGCGGAGGCACTCTAATCGACCCGAGGAACTCGCGCGCGCTTCGCGCGCGCGGAAAAGTGGTATTACTCATAGAGAGTATTAAAAAATTAAGCGCCCGCATCGGAAAAAACACACACCGCCCGGCACTTCTGGGAAATAACAATCCTGTACAAGAACTGGAAAAAGTCTGGAAACAAAGGAAAAAACGCTATCTGCAAGCCGCAGATTGTGTTATAAAAAGAACGACATTGGCGGCTGACTTGAGTAGATTAAAAACCGCCTCACAGCATCTTTTACTATGGGACAGGTAGGATTCAAAACCAAGATAGTTGTTATAGGATCAGGTATAGCGGGGTTAAATTTTGCTCTTGGTGCCGCACAACGCGGTATTCCGGTTTTGTTGATTACAAAAAAACAACTCACCTCTTCCGCAACAAACTTCGCACAGGGTGGCATCGCCGCAGTATTGGAAAAAACTGATAGCTTCAAACAGCACGTCACGGACACGATGGAGGCCGGCGCATATCATAATAACAAGCGCGCAGTAGAGTACATGGTGCGTCGCGGACCTTCCGCGATACGCAGACTGATGGAGTGCGGAGTTTCATTTTCCAGTAAAGAAGGACATCTCATGCTGACGCGTGAAGGCGGCCACCGTGCCAGGCGTGTCGCCTTCGTAGGCGACTACACCGGCAAAGAAATCGAACGCACACTTGTACAGAAAACCAGGGCACATTCATTAATTACCATATGGGAAAATAGCTTCGGGATAGATCTCGTAATTGAAAAAAAACGCTGCATCGGCATTAGCGTATTTCACGATGGTAAAGTAGTAGATGTGCTGGCAGGCCTGACAGTCCTGTCCACGGGCGGCCTTGGCCAGATCTATGAACACACCACAAATCCAGCAATATCAACCGGCGACGGCATAGCGATGGCATATCGCGCAGGCGCGCGCTTCCTGGACCTTGAGTTCATACAGTTTCACCCTACTGCGCTTAATATACCAAAGACCCAAATGTTTTTGATTTCGGAAGCCGTGCGCGGCGAGGGAGGAGTTTTGCGTAATTCAAAAGGCAAGCGTTTTATGGTCACTCGGCATGAGTTGGCCGAGCTGGCCCCGCGCGACCTTGTCGCGCGGGCTATCTTCGAAGAGTCATCGAGCGGGCCGGTCTACCTGGACGTACGCCATATGAATCCGCACGAAATGAAAATCCGATTTCCGCAGATATATCAAAAGCTACGCGAAAACGGCATTAACCCAACCCACGACATGATACCAATTACACCAGTCGCCCATTACTCATGCGGAGGTGTAGCGGTAAATCTGAATGGTGAAACTACAATTAAAAATCTTCTTGCATTCGGCGAGGTTGCCGGCACGGGAGTTCATGGCGCCAACAGGCTCGCAAGCAACTCGTTACTGGAGGCCGTGGTTTTTTCAGACGCGGCATTAGACCTGGTAGCCAATCGCAAAATAAAAATTCCAAACCGGACAAAAAAGACCAATATACCTGCATACAAATCTCTAACGCCGGCAGAACGTAGAAATATATCAGTCGTACGACGCAAGCTAAAAATTATCATGTGGAACAAAGTTGGCATCTACCGTACTACGGAGTGCCTTAAAAAGGCGATCGAAGAATTAAAAGAACTTGGCAGAAATCTGGATCAGTACAGTTTTTTCAACCCTCATCTGCAAGAAACCAGAAACATGATTCAGGCTGGTTTACTCGTTGCACTAGCCGCCTACAAGCGGAAAAAGAGCCTTGGCTGTCACTCGGTGGATCCAGCCTCACGGGATATGGCATCTTCCAAACGATCTTTTTGTGAATTGAAGTAGTCGATCGTCTTTATAACATTCTCCCTCAGTTCAGCTTTTTCCTCACTTGTCATAAGGGGAAGCATCTTGATCCAGCCTATGCGTTCTTTTTCACTTATCGGAGCGCCCATAAGAAGCACGATCAGCTCCTCGTGATCATCACGGTCGAAAAACTTTTTCAAAAATAATGTAACTGTAGACATAGTTTAAGCGGCTGCGCGTGAATAAAGATTTCTAATATCATCATCAATTCTACTCGGCGGTGCGCTCCGTCCCATTCGTTCTGACTCAACCATAATCGCCATTTTTTCCATACCTCTGTCTCTAAATTTTCCAGCAACAGATTTTTCAAAAGGTATTTTTCCGCCAGGTACAAACGGAATAAGTCCTGTCAAGAAGTGCTTCACGCGTGGCATCCATCCTACAGAAGAAAAACGATCAACTGGAAATCGTAGTGGAGCCTCGACAAACGGTCGGTCGGTAGTAACCCAGCGATCAAACTTCTTCAATCCATCACGACCGCGAATAGTTTCCGGCAGGCTGGCCCAGAGCTTTTTCAAGCTTAATCGGCCTGAATCTTTACCTTTTTCCACAAGCTTATTTTTTAGCATCTCTATAAGATCTGCACTTTCGACGCCTGTTATGGCCTCGAGTGTATTCTTTGCAACCTTTGCCCCATAGAAAGTAGCGGCAAGCATAGGAGAGCTGGAAAGTAGTGCTAATAGCGCGGCGCCACTCAGAGCAACATCTCCACCGGAATCCAGAAATCGTGATAGCTTACCAGCCTCACGAACCTCAGGTGAATCTCCAACTCCAAGTCTACTCATGCGCGTAGCTACACTGCTAAATAAACTCTTACGCTGACGCGCTAACTCGGTAACATCGGTGGCGCCACGAGCAGCTTCTGCGCCGACAAGACCGCGAGCTCCTTCACGTATCAAGTTCAATCTCCCCTCTCCATCAAAACTATCGCATGCTCTCTCAAAATGCATTCTCTCTTCAGGTGTCAGTGCGCTCATAAGATATGCATTAAACTCTTCACGATTATCAACTGGCCCACGATATCTTCGTGCTCCTGTCAAAGAAAAAACCCCACCACGACACATCTCATTAAATGTCTTTATACGAATCTCCAGTCTGGCTTTTTCGTCAACAAGTTTTGCCTTTAACTCAGGCGTAAGGTCCTCGCGGGACTCTATCCACTTCCTATGTGCATCAAGAAGTCCCTGATCGACTTCACTACCTAACTGATCAGCATACGAACGTACAGCCTCAGGCGCATCCTCCACCTCCTCACCAAGTCTCTCGACAAAAGCTGCAACAGTACGCCTGTCTGCATCCGGAGAGTTTAGAAACTTAACAAAAACATCTGAAATTTTTCTCCCGGTGGCTGTAAGCACGATGGCCGGCGTTGGTGCGACGGCTGGTGTTCCTGGAGGTGTTCCTGGAGGTGTTCCTGCTGGTGCGTCTGGCGTTGTAGGTGCGCTTGGCACTACAGCCGGTGCAGTCCCTTGTGCGCGAATTTCATCTAAACGTTCAGGGTTTAGATATGATCCATCTCCACGAGCGACTCTTTCTCTCTCAGAATTTCTATCAATCTCATCCAACCTGTCCGGGTCCAAAAATGACCCATCAGTTTCTGCCATAGTTTTATTTTTATATTCTCAGAATTATACCACAAAACAGGTTAATACTCAACCTCGTTTAGCCGCCGCAACAGGTTGGGATTGTAACCCAGCATCAAAGCCGGAGCGTTCCATGTCGAGATGTGCTTGCGGAACTTTCATTTCTCCTATCGTGCACTCACTTCCATTAAACATAATCTTCATATCATCAAAAGCTCCATTTCGAAATACCCTAACTAATAAAGCGACGGCCTTACCGTCAAACATCCCATCGCGAACACCGTTCCTTAGCTCCTTGATTACGAAAGCAATACGTTTCTTAGGGTCTCTTTTGGCGTGTGGAGAGTTTGGATGTTGTCCCCACATCATAGTGACAAAAGCATCCACAGCCATAAACAAACATGCCGTGTTTGATATTTCGTCACGATTTAAAGCTCTTGGAACACCTTTACCGTCCGGACGCTCATGATGCTGCTCTACAACTTCAAATACGAACTTGCCTGTCTCACCCATCTCTCTTACATCGGCCAGCCTGATCAAGGAACGTACAACATGCCGTAGGCGCTAATCGTCTAATTATTATT
>JBBTWW010000061.1:0-12149 GCA_038062595.1 Patescibacteria group bacterium
GCCACCTCCAGCTTTTTCAGATTTTTTTCAAAATCCTCAAGAAAACCTTTTGGGTAGTCGCCATTCGTATAATAGTAACTACACGCTTCGGTAGTGGCTGTAAATCCAGGAGGAACCGGCAGTCCCAAGTATGTCATCTGAGCCAGCCCAAACCCCTTGCCACCGAGTATCGCCTTGCCTCCATTGCATCTCATGCCTTCGTCAAAAAAATAAATAAACTTCATAGCGCCTGAGTGATTTTTTTTCGAGCCAGATAGCCTAGGAGTAATCTTTTGGCTGGTCAGGCGTGCGTGTAATGCTGTAGGCATGTTATTTGGTGATATTAGCTGATATGTATTTGGATAGTCGTTGCATAGAAGTGATAAAAGCTCCCATACGGAAGGTGGTCTTAAATTTCTTCGCATTTGCCATAACCTCGGTTGTCGCATCGCGCATTACTATCACGAGCTTTGCCTGCACTTCTTCTTCAGTGAGGTAGTGGTTCTCCAGGTTTTGTACGAGCTCAAAATAGCTGACCGTTACCCCCCCGGCATTTGCCAGTATGTCAGGTATTATGATAATCCCCTTTTTCGCCAGTATCTCATCGGCATCCGGACTCACCGGCCCGTTTGCCAGTTCCAGTATGTACTTTGCTTTTATTTTTCCGGCATTTTTTTCCGTCACTTGATTTTCCATTGCGGCGAGTACGAGGAAGTCACACTCAATCTGAAGTAGATCTTCATTGGACACTTTTTTACATGAGTTACCGCCATCAGTTTTGTATGAGGCCGTTGCGGCGATCTCATCCGCCTCACAGTGATGGAGACTTCCCTTCTCTGTTTTACATGCGAGAGCTTTTGCAGGATGTATGCCGCCGGGACAGTACAGTCCGCCTTGTGAATCAGATGCTCCTATGAGTCGAAATCCCATGGAATCGAGCATCGTAGCAACGTGATATCCGGCGTTGCCAAATCCTTGGATAACTACAGTCTGATTAGCCGGACTAATCCCCTGTTCTTTCATAAACTGCTCTAGCACGTATACGCCACCCTGTGCTGTAGCCTCAGCTCGTCCTGCAGATCCACCTTTATCTATCGGTTTACCGGTGACTACCCCAGGCACCGGCTTGCCATGAATTTTGGAGTACTCATCGGCTATCCATGACATGGTGGTGTCATTGGTATTTACATCGGGAGCCGGCACATCAATAGTCGGTCCTATCAGCGGAGCGAGGTAACGTGTATAGGTTCTGGTCAGTCGCTCGAGCTCGCCTTTTGAAAGCTCTTTTGGATTAACAATAACACCTCCCTTGCCTCCTCCGAGCGGTATACCTACCACGGAGCACTTGATAGTCATTAGAGTGGCCAGTGCCTTTACCTCCTCCATGTTTACCTCTTGATGGTATCGAATACCACCTTTAAAAGGACCGGCATCATCATTGTGCTGTACACGAAAACCTTTGAATATACGAATGTCTCCGTTATCCATCTTTACCGGTATATTCATTTCGACGGTTCTTTTTGGTGAGTGCAGTACTTTTAGAATATCTTCGGGTAGTCCCATTATATTAGCCGCCTTATCAATTTGACGTAGTGTGTTTTCAAAAAAAGACATAAAGGAAATTTTGATTAGTCAGGAAATAAAAAACTTAAATTACCAAAGTTCCCACCACTTTTTATTTTGTGGCGCCTCAAGTTGCTTGATTTCATTTTCCAGTACGACGATACGCTCCTGAAATGTTTTTATAAGCTCAAAAAAGCTTTGTTTATCACGTTCATTCTGTGTTATTAGCTTCTGCACGGTACCGTTAAATTGAGAAAGTTCACTCCGTATAAAATCAAAATCATTATTGAGTGATCGATGGTCACGACTAGACGAGTGTATAGTCGAGTGACTAGCCATGTCATGTTCGCCGTGCGCTTGTTGGGTATCCGTATTATCAAGTGAATAATCGGACGATCCAAGTTGGTTAAGCGAATCTTTTTCTACGAGATAGTTGAATCCCTGCGGCGTTTTTTGTTTTTTCGTATGTAGCTTTTTGCGCTTTATCATGCGCCTTATCGTCTGTATAGACTTGCCGGATATAGTGGCCGCTTCTAATATCGTTATATATGACATGTGTAGGCGGTGGTTAATAGAGTAGTTACTCTACGAATAACCGAAAGGTGCCGCCTAAGCAAGTGGGTACGCAAAACTTGTTGTCGCGTAGTAATTAAATTATTGCGTCGCATCTTCTTTTGATTGTTGACTAGTTGGCCCAGGTCAGATTAAATAAACGTGTTGGTTTTTAATTTTTGGGTCGGTAGCTCAGTTGGTAGAGCAACAGCCTTTTAAGCTGATGGTCCCGGGTTCGATTCCCGGCCGACCCACCATAGACATCAAGCGAGTCCTTTTTCACACTGCGAATGCTCCCTGTCACGGAAGTGAGCAGATGTGAAAAAGAGACGAGCGAAGATGTCTCTTCCTTACTCCTCGATTTGCTCTTCCCTATGCCCAAAAAAGCTCCAAACGACGAATGCAAGCGCAGGAAGGGAGAACCAGAGGTTTGCGTTATCAATCATAAGTTTCACTAATTGCGATGCAGTGTAGATTGGCTGCAGCGTGGAGCTGACGGCAAAATTGGCGCCGAGGAACGAGCCGCCGGATGCATATACCAGCAGTGCCGAGATTATCAATCCGGCGCTAAGGAAAGCAAAAACCATGCTGGTGATGAATCCGACTACCCCGCCCTGGCGACCGCGCAATACTGTGAATTGACCACGGATGGATATAGCAACGATTGCGGCAAGGAAGATCACTGTTTTGAAAAGCATCATGGCCTTGTCCTCGCCGTTGATGGCTACAAGCTGTAAAAACTGTGTAAATGGCTTTGATGCCAGGAAGAACTCCTTGAAGAGATTCCCAAGCGCATCGGCTGTAAGTATTGCCATGTAGCTGGCGATCACGACCTTTAGCGTGTTTTCTTTGCCTATAATAAAGCTGTAGGCGATGATAACCGTGAAGACAACAATGACAAACAAATCCCAGGAGAGTGTAGGCATGACGTGCTGTTAAAAATCAAAGTTCACTATACCACATTTTTTATCTACTCAAAAATTTTCCCGAAGACACCTTTATCTTCCTTTAATTTTAACTTCGATTCTTTTGTAAGGTTACCATAGAGTTCTTTTTCTTTTTTCGAAAGCTTCTCCGGAACATGTATATTGATCCTCACGTAATGGTCTCCCTTTGATCTGTTGTGGATACTGGGTATCCCATACCCTCTTACGCGGAAGAGTTTATTCGGCTGAGTACCGGCCGGTATACTCAATTTTACTTTCCCGTGTAGCGTGTTTATCTCTACTTCATCGCCCAAAACCGCTTGCAGGAGATGAATAGTCGCATCTGAATATATATCATTTTCTCTTCTGGAGAATTGACTATCCGGCTGGATACCCACGTGGACATATAAGTCACCACTCTTGCCTCCTAGACTACCCGCGTTGCCCTGTCCGGATAGACGGATTACGGATGAGTCTCCCACGCCGGCCGGTATTCTCACGGTCAATTTCTTCTCCACGTTCTTTCGTCCTGCGCCATGGCAGTCACCGCATGGCGTCTCCGGCGTTTTTCCGGCTCCGCCGCACCTGTCGCATACATGACGGGTAGACATCTGGCCCAGTATTGTTGTCCGGACACTGTGGACCTCGCCTTTTCCGCCACATGTGTCGCAAATTTTTAATTTCGTACCCGGCTTTGTGCCATCGCCACTACACGTCTGGCAGGTATCGATTCGACGTATCTTTATATCTTTTTCCACCCCAAAGGCCGCGTCATGAAGAGTGATTGTGATACCGACCTCCAGGTCATCTCCGGATTGCGGTCCTCGACGCCCACCGGTCTGTTGACCGCCGCTACCCCCGAAAAAAGTCTCAAATATATCAGCAAATCCCCCGGCTCCACCTGAAAACCCCTCGAATCCCTGAAATCCACCCTGGGAGCCGCCATCGCCAGCAGATCCGAACTGATCGTACTGCGCACGCTTGGATTTATCAGAGAGTATCTGGTAGGCCATGTTGATATCCTTAAATCTCTTTTCTGACTCGCTATTGCCTTTATTCCGGTCTGGATGATGTTTCTGGGCCATACGTCGAAAAGCCTTCTTGATCTCGTCGTCAGAGGCGGAGCGGGGGACACCGAGGGCTTCGTATGGATCTTTCATAAGATTGGAAAGGGGGAGGGGAGAGGGAACGGGAACGGCATCTTCATTCATCTCTTTTCCACCTCTGTTCACTTCCATGACAGGGAGCGTTCACAGGGTGGAAAAGGATTCATTTGATGCTTGGTGACCCCAACGGGATTCGAACCCGTATTCTCACCGTGAGAGGGTGATGTCCTAACCATTAGACGATAGGGCCGTGCATGTCAGATTATATATAGGCGGGCTGTAGCCACAAGAGTATTTATTAATAAATACCTCCAGACCATAATTCAGCATTTTTGTCACCTCGATTTTAGAAATAAAAAACCTTAAATTAAGTTTTTTGAGAGTGAAAAAGGGTCAACACACAACACTCATTGAAATCGAAATTTAACCTTATCCTAGCCAAAAAACAGCTCAGTAGACACCTAAGTTGACAGCGTGACAAGTGTGGACCGGGGTGTGTACATACCAGTAAAATTTCAAGGTTAAACTTCGTTGACTTCTAGATGACACTCGAATAAACTCTTCCTTAGCAACTTAACCTTTGCACAGTACAAAAGCGTGAAAAATCGAGTCTAGTAGCCAAAGAAACCTCTTTCCGATGAAAATATCCGAGGGGTTTCCACTTTATGTGAATGTTCTTTGAAAACCAGGGGATGAGTGTGGAGATAAAAGTCTTTTGGGGTAGAGATTCCCCGAAAAGAACGTATTGAAGAGGCCTTCGGCCGACGCCGGGGCAAAAATCTAAAGTGAAATGCAAACGTGAGTTTTTAAATTAAGTTTGTTTCTTAAGATTTCTTTGTAATCATTTTTTAACTTTTCGTTTTTATGAACCTTCGTAATATTCGAGGGCTTCGCCGATGGGTTGCAGGTGTTGGTATCTTTACCATCATCAGCACTCTCCTGGTTGTCGTTCCGACAGCTCAGGGTGCCTATTGGACGGATGCCTATGGCCGCTTGAACACAGCTGGTTTTTTCAACTCTGAAAATGCCACGACCAGCGTGACACGCTGTGCTCTTGCTAAGACTCTTGTAAATGTTTCCGGCACGGAGCTCGAGGAGGAGTTTGACGCTACCTTCGCAGATGTTCCTGTCAGTGATGCTTGCGCACCTTACATCTATACGGGTGTTGCAAACGGTTTCTGGGAGGGTTACCCAGATAGTACCTTCCAGCCAAATCGTTTCGTAAATCGTTACGAGGCTGCAGTAATGGTCAACAACACTCTTTCTCTCGAAGATTCGGATGAGGAGGCTGATCTCGGAGATCGTAGCGGTATCCCTACATGGGCCGCTCAGGCTGTTGACAATGCAGTTGCCGCAGGTCTCTTCTCTGGAAAGGGCGATGGTAACTTCGCAGGTTCAGCCACTATGATCCGTGGTGAAATGTTCGTCGTCGCAGACCGTGTGTACTCAGGTACAGACGTAGCTGATGACACAACGGAGGACGAGGGCGACACTACAGAGGGCGACACTACAGAGGACGATACAGTTGTAGAGGGCGACGAGGATGTCCCTGCAGTTTCCGGTGGTACGCTTGCCGTTTCTCTCTCTCCAGCATCGGCAGCCACTACCATCTATGCTGACGGTACTGCTTACAACTCTGTTGCGACTTTCAAGTTTACTGCCGGTGATATGGCAGTAAATGTTACGGGTCTTACAGTTACGCACTATGGTATATCTGCGGACTCTGATATATCAGGAGTTTTGGCTCAGGATGCTGGCGGTACACGCTACGGTAACGTAGTTACTTTCAGTGAGTCTGTTGCAGCACTTAACTTTGAATCATCTCCATTCAAACTCGCAGCAGGTGAGTCAAAGGATCTTGATATCTTGATGCACTTCACAGCCACTATGGGCTCGAAGACTATCGGAGCAGGTGTTTCCGTTGCCGCTAACGTTAAGAGCACGGCAGAAACTGTTTCAGGTAGCTTCCCTGTAATGGGCGCTGTTCATACGACAGTTGATGGTGCCAACTCTATTGGTAGCCTGCAGGTTGACTCAGTTCAGCTTTCTGCAGCTGCCCGTTCGGTTGACATCGGTGTCAAAGATCAGGAGGCCGCCCGTTTTGAATTTATCGCTGGCTCCAATGAGGACGTCATTATTACGAAGCTTGTATTCCTAAATAACGGCAATTCTACCGATGCTGATATTCAGAATATTCGACTTGTCGACAAGAAAAATATGGAGCTTGCAAAGGTAACTCAAACCTTGGACAAAGAGCTCTCTCTGGACTTCACTGCGAAGCCTTTTGTTGTTACAAAGGGTACTACAGAACAACTTAGAATCGTTGTTGATATCGTGAGTGGTTCTACTAGAACCGTACAGTTCAGAATACAGAACGATTACGATATCCTGGCAAAAGGATCTCAGAGGAATCAGGGAATTCTCGCTACAGCAGGTGGTGGTAGCGCCGCTGAGACGGGCTTCCCGATCGGTGATGGTACTGCCGGTAACTCCGGTACAGCTTATAACTCACTCCTTGTCGGCGGTGGTAACTTGCTGGTATCAAAGGCAAGCGACTCTCCATCAGGTAACGTGAGCCAGGGTTCTACGAATGTAGTCTTTGGTACATGGAAGCTTGAGGCAACAGGTGAGGATATAGAGGTGCGCAGAATATGCTTTGACCTCGATAACGGTAATGCCGACATACTCGCGCTTGCTGACTATCGCGGTACTGTAAAGCTGAAGAGAGCAAGCGGTTCGACCGTTTACAGTGCTGATATAGCCGCAACACACATTGATAATACGTGTGACGACTACACTCTCAGCAGTTACTTCACCATAAAGGCAGGTACGACAGAGATGGTTTCTGTGGTAGCAGATCTCGCTACTACAGCGGCTGTTAATGAGTACACCACTGCAGAGCTTGGTGACGTATATTACAAGAGAATGGATACCAACGACTTTGCTGCTGCCGCTGCTACTGAAATTGCCGCGAACAGACTCACTGTGCAGGTAGCTTCTCTGACTTCCGTGAAGACATCCGGACTTGGTGACGAGACCATCGTACGCGGTGGTGCAGCCACTAAGATTGGTTCGTTTACATTCCAGGCTGGATCAGCAGAAGGTGTGAATATTCAGACTCTTGCAGTCGCATTGGATAATGATACGACACCTGATGCCGCCGCTGCAGCCGACACGATTACGGGTGTGACGAATCTCCGTATCAAGGTTGGTACAGAGCAGATTGGGCAAGCTGTTGCCGCACCAACAGGTGCAGTAGCAGGTAACTCATTTACCGTTTCTGGTAAGCTAGACCTCGATCCTTCTGAAACCATGACTGTTGATGTTTATGCGGATCTCGCCACAAATGCAGACACAAGCCTCTCGGTATATCTGCCGGCCGCAAGTATCACATTCGTAGGCGCGACTAGCAGTATTTCGAACTCACTTATGCCAACTGCGGCTCTACAGCTTCAGGCTATGACGACGGTTGCAGGTGGCACTCTTGTTGTTACTAGACCAAGTCAATCGGCGCAGAGAATACTTTACGCCGGAGAGACCGACGTAGAGTTGCTTTCATTCAAATTTGAAGCCAAGAATGAGGCTGTTAAGGTTCAGCAGGTACAGATTACTACGATAAACGGTACTGCTAACCTTAGTAATCTATCTCTCAGGAAGTCGGATGGTACACCGGTACGTTCAGGTGTATCTCTGATCTCAAATAAAGCGACATTCTCAGGTATGGACGAGTCTGTCACGAAGGATACAACCTCTACCTATAAGGTTTATGCTAGCATAACTGGTAGTGGTGTACTCGTCTCCGGTCAGCAGATTGAAGTTCGTCTCGGAGGTGTTGATGCTCGCGGTGCCAACTCCGGTACTGCGATAGTTGAGGCCTCTGTGACTACGGAAGAAGGCTCTACGTCTTCTACCGGTCACTATCCTGCAAACACTGTAGTGTTCGTGGAAGGTACTGCCGTCACACATGAGGCAGTTGGTATCGTTACGACCCTCAAGGAAGAGGACGCAGATATTGGGGCGGCTGCAACAGGTCCATTGCTGGCATTTGGTAGCAATGCCCTGAACGGTTTGGTTGCCGCGGGTACAGTAGGAGCCGGTGTGGATACAGCTGTAGTTACAGCTATACCTGCAGGACGCGCTATCACAAAGCTCATGTCAGATGAGGCGTATAGCTCAACGACTGGTGATGCACTTCGTACAACCGTGATGGGTGCCGCTGGAGATGCAGTCGACGACTTTGCGGCTGGTGATCTCGTGTTCCTATACGATGTTTCTGCGGCGGCTACTCGTGGTCTTGCCGTCGTGACTGTTGCAGAGACGGATCTTACATCTGCTGAAAACCTCACCGTAGTATTCGCTGGTGCGGCCGATACAGATGTGGCAGTCGGTGTCGATGATGGCGACGTAATCGTTCGTCTCAAGGCCGCCGTCGCTTATTACAAAGATGTAACGGTGGCTAGTGGTATAGCTACTACGACTACGGCAGGTCAGGTTGGCTGGTGGGGTGATGGCACTGCGGCCAATACAGGTCTCCTAGTCATCACTGATGCTGTTAATGCAAACGCTTCTCTGGCTGGTGCCGGTGCGCTTATAAACGGCGCAACGCTTGTGGACACCGATTCTATTGGTCTATATGCGTCTTTGTCCAGTGAGGTCCCAACCACTGCATCCACATACTCCTACGACGTGGGTGATGTCATCGTGGTGACGGATAACGACGTGCCTGCAAACAATGGTCTCTATGTAGTGGAGACTGCTCTCCCTATAGGCGGGGATCTGACTGCCGCTGATGCACTAGGCACAGGCATTACATTTGTGGTCACGAATGACCGCATAGCCACACTATTTACCGCTCCGGTGAAGTCGAACATATACTTTGTTCACGACACCGAGCCTGTAATTACGAAGTCGGCTGCAGCTCTAGCTACGACCACTGTTACTGAAAATGCTCAAGACGTTGCAATCTTCGATATCACTCCTAAGGGAACACGAAACCTCTTCATAGAGTCCATAACCGTCAAATGTACTGGTGGTGGATCAGGTAATGCAGGCTTCAATGATAACCTTATGGAGGTGTATGTTAAGGGCCAACTAAAAGCTTCCAACGCAGATGGTGTAAATGACTGTGTAGCAGGTAAGGTTCTCGACTTCGCAGAGCCGGTTGAAATTCCTGCCGGTGGAAGTGAAGCCTTTACGATCAAATACAACACAGCCGCCACTGGAGGCGAGTGGGCTACAGGTGAAACTCTCGTGTTTAAGATCGATGGTACTGCTGGCCGAGCCGCTGGTACTGACAATGGTCTCAACTGGTACTACACCGTTGCAACAACGGTAAGTGGTGCTGTAGTTCCGACCGCAGCGTCTCCGAACAGCTACTCCGATTCTTATCCTGTAAATGGACCTACATTGACTCGCTAATCGCTTGAATAAGCCGTTAGACAGTCTGTGTCCGGTTTAAGAAAAGACCCCCTTTCTCTCACAAGAGATTGGGGGTCTTTTTGAATACGGGGAAGTTTCTGCTATAATGTGCCAGTCTATAACTTAAAAATAATCTATGATTTCTCCTAAAAAAGTACTCGGCATCTTGATGGCTGTTTCCGTGGCTCTGGTCTCCGGATGTACGGCAAGTACAGTCCCTGACTCCATGAGCGCCACAGAAGAAAAGTATGAGGTTTACAATAGGGAAGAGTTTAATACACTCGCTCTCGTACCTGAAAATGTAGTCATAGAGGGAGATAGGATGGGTATAGTATTCTTTAATACAAAAACTTCCCTTAGAAAGATCATGTTTTATGACGTATCAGACCTCGAAGGTCCCCAGCTATACGCAGAGACGGCGTGGGCAAGTCAGGCGCAGGGTCCTTTTTTCAACAGTAGCGGCTCATCAACCTATGCCTTACTTGCGGACGAGGGAAAATGGACTGTTTTTCGTAACGCCGATCCACTTTTTGAGATCGATGGACTCTTTGGGCTGGCCATGACCAACGATGATAAGATTTTTGTAATCGGCCAAGAGCTTGGAGTGACAGGATTGTTTACAGAAGAAGGACTGCAAGGTACACCCTTCCTGATAGCCATAGGATTAAGCGTGGTCGGTAGTGAGGGTGATGATGTGGCATTTTATGGCTTAAGAGGAAATACTGACTGGATTTTGGCAAATGGGAAAGGGGAGACGACTGATGGGCCATATTCTTTTATCAGTAGGCTCGCAGTAGCTCCAAACGGCAAGCTAGGCTTCATAGCACGCTCCATTGATGCAAAGAAGTGGTATGCGGTATTTGATGGGCGTAAAAGACGCTTGGAAAAAGATAATTACAATGAGATAGCCGTAGTCTCGGCTGGTAACAGAGGTGTAGCCGCCAGTGCCCAGGTAAAAGGTGTGGTTGCGGAGTGGGATGTTCTAAGCAATAATGATCTGTTTAAGACTATAGTTGGGCCCACAGAGGTGCCTATGGTTTACGCCAAAAACAATGGCGACGTTGTTTATAGTGATGTTTTTGAGAACAAGGTTCGCATGATAGACGGTGGGTTTATTAGTATGAAGGTGAGTCAGCTGGAGCAGTTCGTCGAGGACAAAAATGGTATCACCTGGGGCATGGTAAAGAGAACTAATGGGGCGTGGAGCGTGCTATCCGCAGTGGATGACATAGGGCATTATTTCTGGACTAGCAGAATGTCTCTTGACGAGGATGGTAATGTTGTATTTCTCAGTATCAGCGGTGGAGACGAGCTCAATTTGATTCGCATAAAGACGTCGCAGACACCTGCCGTTGACCAGAAGGATTAAATTGTATAACAAATTTGATTTTTCTCAATAAAAAATACAGATTTTAGACACAAAATCCGTCTTCGAACGTATAATATAATAAGGAAGGAGTGTATGCTTTCGAAAGTTGGTTTACGCTCACTTTGTATCTTATATCCTTAAATCCCATTCAATATGGTTAGCATCTCCAGGAAACTCCGTTCTTTTATCAGAACTTTGCCATTAGTGATCGTCGCATCACTGCTAGGCGTGCTTTTTGTCGGCATTGGCTCAGCCGGTGCAATCAATAAGTCGCTCGCCATATCCGCAGGCCAGGAGTTTATCAAGACACAGGGGGCACAGACTATTACGGGTGTTTGGACGATAACCGACGACAATACGACAGCGACTATTACGGCCGCTAATGATATTAGACTAGTCATTCCAGCTGCTATGACCAATACTGTTTGGGCTTCGACGGATACCACCATTACCATGGGAGGTGCAGCTGTCGCGAAAATTACAAAGAGCACCGGCGGCGCCTGCGCTGGTGATCCTTGTACCGTTACGGTTACCTATGCGGATACTAATAAGACGATGATAATCCCGGTTGAGACGAACTTTGCGGCGAGTGATGTTGTGACGGTCGCTACTGCCACTGCGACTTTGACCACATTTGACACAGCATATCTGAACCAGGTCATAGGACTATCTGCTGACGGTAATGCTACTAATGACGCCAACTGCGGAGGCGGTGGTGCTTCGGCATGTACTCATGCCAATGACTTTGATGTACGAAATGTGACTATTGCCATGACAACCATGTCTTTTCAGCTGAATCAGGGTGCGACACCAATACAAGGCATTACAATTACAGAGGATGCCGGTGCGGCCACTATTACTGCGGCAAATGATCTTCGTATTACAATTCCTTCCAGCTATAGTATGACGTGGCAGTTTGCCGATACGACGGCTATCGTTACCAGTGCCGCTGATTTTGCGAAGGTAGAGGTGGTTGCGGGAGGTGCGGCGTGTAGTGCCAGCCCTTGTGATGTTACCGTTGCATACGAAGACTCCAATCGAACCCTGGTAATACCAGTAGATGCTACATGGGATGTCTCCGATACCATTACGATTACAGGTATGTCATTTATTAACTTTTCATCATATTCCTTATTCATTACAAAAGACCTCCAGAATACAAGTCATTACTTTATCTCCTTCTTTTCACAATGAAATACTATTTATATTATTTATTATTTCCGACAATTTTACTTA
>JBBTWW010000062.1:0-14995 GCA_038062595.1 Patescibacteria group bacterium
CATCGGCGCACTGCTGACGATCGTATCCGAGGGACAGGAAGACACGCTACAAAAAGGCAAACAGGCGATGATCTACTCACTAATCGGCCTTGCAATCGCTTTTGGTTCGTACCTTATAGTTGCTTTCGTGCAGTCAATTTTTTACAAGTAGCAATGATTTTTTCAAAAAATATAAAAAAAGTTTTTGCGTCGTCATTACTGTCGGTTTTTTCTGCGGCTCTACTTCTGACGCCGTCCGCCGCTCTGGCGAAGGATGTAAAAGTATATCTCACCGAGGGAATAGGTGCCGGCGTGGAGGTGAATCACGTCACCCGCTGTAGCAAGTCTCCCCGTCTGGTGCCATTGCGGTGTAATAAAGACAATGCAAGTTCATTTCCAAAACAATGCCTTCAAGAGTTGTCCGCTGAAGAACAAGAAAAAGCCCGGGAGGAAAATAAGCCAACAGATCCAAAAGTTTTGGTTAATAAATATATAAAGATATGTCACTCCGATGCCGCCGGAATGACACGGGATGAAAGAAAACGAACGGTGGAAGATAGCAATTATGATCTTACTGCATGTCCCGCTGTAGCCGATCAGGATTTTATAGTCGAGACCGTCTGGGCGGTGTACAAGTGCGCGGATAGAAGCGACGAATGTATAGGCGGAGAAGGCAGTGGTGATTCTAAGCAGAAGGTAGGAGATGATTATCATTTTAAAGATCGTATTGTACTTGAGACAATTGCAAGTAGCGGTCAACCATCTGAGGACACCAAACCCCCGGGAAGTACAAAAACTCTTGCTGAAAAATACTCTGATATTGAGTGGGATTTTGCGCCACTGTATGAAATAGGGAAGCCGGAAAATGCGGAGGTCAGCGCAAATGTCTGCGACGAGGCGGATTATTACGTCCGCGATGGTACGGACGAAGCCAGTGGTCGTACATATACCGCTAAACAGGCGGTACCTGATACCGCTAAACAGGCGGTACCTGGCAGTGGTACATTGGCGGCTACATACTCCACCATGCCTCTGCCGGAGTGTGCCACATATAATGGCAGTTTTACTGGTGATGGACGTCCGACGTGGACATGCACTACCGGCGAGATGATCACCGGTGCGTCCGGTACCGGCTTGCTTTCAAACTTTATCGCCGCACTATACAGGTGGGCCGCGTCGATCGTTGGCATAGCAGCTGTACTCATCATTGTTGTCTCCGGAATACAGATCTCCATGGGTGGCGACGGTAGCTCCGGAGTTGTAGATGAGGCCAAAAAACGTATATTGCAGTCGCTCATAGGTATCGCAATTCTTTTCCTGTCGGGGCTGATACTCTATATAATAAATCCGACATTCTTCGTTAATTGATTTTTATTATGAAAAAAGGAGCCTTCTCGGTATTGGTAGTCGTGCTCATGATGGTGCTTGCTCCTGCGTTTTTTGCGTATGCCGCTGATCAAAAAATTCCAATTATACCAAAGCCGACAAGTATCCCCGGGCCGAGTACCGATACAATGTCTACGGGTGCAAAGGTGCGTGAGTTTGTTCTGGAAAAAACATTGCCGGAGTTCGTCTCCGGATTTCTGGGATTCGTAGCTATAGTCGGTGTCATCGCGCTCATCGTAGGTAGCGTACAGATGCTCATTGCGTACGGTAACGATGAACAGATCGAGACGGCGAAAAAAACGATGACATATGCGATTATATCGGTCGGCATCGCAATGCTGGCATTTGTCATAGTAAAGATCATCGTCAGTCTGCCTCTAGAATCGCCCAGACCACCTGGTGGTGCAGCATCTTCGTTATTTGTTCAGACCGCTTACGCGCTGGGCGTTGATGATGTTTTTCCGACGCAGGACAAGCTTTTTAAAGATAGCGATGAGTACGCCGGTGGTGCCAGTCTGCCGGATGGTGACTTAAAAACAGATCTAATACCACAGTTCATAAAGATCATACTTGCACTGTCCGGTACGCTTGTTTTCATATCATTCACCGTTGCCGGTGTAATGATGGTAGTGGCAAATGCTAACGATGAGATGTATGAAAAAGCAAAGAAAATAATTCTTTATTCAGTTATAGCCGCCGCAGTCATCTCCGGTTCCTACGGTTTGATATATGGAGTTTTTACACTGCGTCTGCAGTAAGTGCTTATGAAAATATTTTCTTTCAAAAAAACTTCTGCGCTGTTTATCTCCACTTTTGCTGTATTTGCCATGATGAGCGCGTCTGTATATGCCGCAGGCGTAGTTATCCCGAAGGACTACTTGCCGAATAATGTACCGACCATCACAGGCACTGATGAACAGCGTGCGGAGAACTTTAACACTGCGGCGATAGTACAGCTGATTGGGCGTGTTATTGCTATTGCCCTGTCTCTTGCCGCTATCATGGCCGTTTATTTCATAGTAAATAACTCATTCATGCTCGCCGCGGCGTCCGGTAGCAACGAGATGGTGGAGCAGTATAAGAAAGGACTTTTTTGGAACGTGATAGGTCTCGTGCTTATAATGGTTTCGTACAGCCTGATGAAGTTCATCGTCTGGCTTATTATCGCATCGGCAAATCAGGAAGAAGTCCCCGCGGCTGGGGCTGGCGGGGCCGCGCCAGCGTCGGCAGTAGAAAGCTCTCAGCCAGCGTCAAACAGATCCAGACTGATGGAAGAAGCCAGACGAGTGTCGTCCTAGGTTAGACGTCTTTTTTTGCAAACAGAATCTCAGGGCTTAGTACACGCATTCCGGCTTTGAAGTATTGTTCGCCGGTAGGCAGTTCGACAATCGGGAATCTCAGCATTGCGGCGATTTTTTCCGAGGTTCCCGGGATTACCGGCCAGAGGAGTATGGCGGCTATGCGCACGCACTCGAGTACATAGACCAGTGAGTTGGCCAGTTCGGTTTCTTTTTTTTCTTTTGCGAGTTGCCATGGTTTGGTTGAGTCTATGTGCGAGTTCATGTCGCGTAGTATCGTGAGCACCTGCTCCACGGCTTCTTTGATTTGAAAAGACTCAATGTTTTTCACGTACGAGTCTATGGTCGATTTGTAGAGATTTTTTAGTGGAGGATCAAAGTCCGTTTGCGGAATATTCCCGCCAAAATACTTGTGTACCATGGTGATCACGCGATTTACCAGATTGCCAAGAGTGTCGGCGAGATCGGACTGATATAGCGCATCAAATCTCGCTTGAGAAAAATCACCGTCTTCGTATGTTGGTATCTCGCGAAGCAGATAATAGCGTAGGGCGTCGATGCCGTATTTTTCAACCATCTCTATCGGGTCTACGACGTTATTTAGCGACTTGCTCATCTTTTGTCCTTCTGATGTGATGAAGCCGTGAATGAGGATTTGGCGAGATGGTGGTAGGCCCGCCGAGAGGAGCATAGACTGCCACATGCTGGACTGCTGACGAAGGTTGTCCTTTCCGGCGATCTGTGTGCCTGGCCACCACGCGGAGTATGAGTCTTCGTCATTTGGCCAGCCGAGAGTTGATATATAGTTGATGAGAGCGTCAAACCATACGTACATGACGTGTTCATCATCGTCCGGTACCGGTACGCCCCATGGCATTTTTGCTTTTAAACGTGAAATACTAAAATCCTCAAGCCCGGATTCAACAAAATTGGATATCTCAAGTAGACGATGCGGTGGCAGTACGAAGTCAGGATTTTTTTTGTAGAGATCAAGCAGAGGTTTTTGGAACTTTGAAAAACGAAAAAAGTAATTTTCTTCCTCCACGTGTTCGATATCCAGATTTGGGTGTACAGGACAGCGGCCATCTGCCAACTCGGAATCTGTTTTTTCCAGCTCACAACCTACGCAGTACTTCACTTTGTACGCCTTTTTGTAAATGTCACCGTTCTTCATGCATCTTTTCCAGAATTCCTGTGACGCGGACAGATGATAGTCGTCTGTTGTTCTGATGAAGTGTGTGAAGCTGAGGTTTAATGCGGATTTTAGCACGCGAAATTTCTCGGCGTACTCATCGCAGTAGGTTTTGGGATCCTGTCCCAGTTCTTCGGCCTTGCGGAATATCTTGAGTCCATGTTCGTCCGTTCCGGTATTGAATATCACCTCATACCCACACAGTTTTTTGTATCGCGCTATCGCATCTGCCTGAATAATCTCCAGCGCAAAACCGATGTGCGGCGCCGAGTTCACATATGGCAGTGTAGTGGTGATATAAAATTTCTTTGGAGTTGACATACTTGGTATATTCTACACCATCATCGAGCCGTTCCATACCAGTAAGCCTCTATTAGGAGCTCGGTATTACCGACATAGCGGCCATCCCGATAGTCTTCCAGATTTATGGTGACATTACGCACGGCGATAGAACGCTCGTGGGATGTCAGTTTTGGTATGAATTTTAAAAAGTCTTTCAAAAATCCTTTTACAGTACTCTGCGCCTGAAGTGTGTGGATGTCGCCAAATGATGGTGAGCCATCTACGAATTCAAGAGATGTAAAAGTCACTCCACTGTTTTCTGCCTGCTCGTTGATGTCCTGCAATAGAGAGGCCTGGGAAGGGGAGTCGGGGACTGCCCTTAGGTATTGCAATCTAGCCAGCTCGGAGTCTGTATTGCCGGCTGAGAATATCGCATTTTCTTTTTCACTTTGGGTAATAACCGCCTTAAAGCGAAGAGGTGACGGCGTTGTGTTCGAAGGTATTTTTTGTACTTCGGATGTACTGACGTTGGCAAACTCGCTGAATTGCGAAATAGTTTTTATAAAAACATCTATGTCCTTTATTGGATTTTCACTTTCGCTTTGCGTTCTCCCGGTCAAGGTCAGCGCGGATGAGTATGGAGAAAAAGAAAGTTTTTCGAAGATAACAACCGGTTGTCCAAAAGTGTCCATCGGCGTGCCGTCCACGATGTCTTGTAATGGACTGATCCAGTCGTATGTGCGGGAGTCTTTTTCCCAAATAACACGCTTGACGATCTGCTCACGTGAAAAACCTGACTCTTGCGTAAACTCCTCCAGCGGTATCGAAGCTGTCAGTATGGAGGCCTGTATCTGTTCTCCGGTAGAGTCCGGTATGGATATACCTGCAAATGCCAGAAGTCCTATCAGGAGGAGAGATAGTCCTACGCGTGGTGTTCCCTTGATTGATGTGGTTTGTTCCATCGCCTAATTATACATTAAAAATGCTTACAGATCAAAAATCGTACCATATTATAGCATAAGTGTGAAATTCCGGCTTTTTTTATAGTTTTTCACGGTTATCTTGCTAAAAGAGTGAAAGAGATATATAATTAAATTATGGCAAAAATATTACATGTTTTTAATATAATTCCTCGGCTGAGAGAGCGTTATTATAACGTATCTATCGACAAACAGACTCTTTTAAATTTATTGAGTGAAGCGGAAGTGGCCGAACAAGTATACAACTCTAATGCTATTGAAAACAGCACACTCACTCTTGAAGAGACGGAAAAAATACTTTTGCAAATAGACCTGGATAGATACATCACCGAACGGGAAATTTTTGAGGCAAAAAATCTGGCACGCGTTGTGTCGTATATTAACAAAAAAGCCAAGGAACAAGAATTAACCCTTGAAGTAATTTTATTTCTTCATAAAATGTTGATATCAAATATCCGCGACGATATCGCCGGTAGGTTTAGAAAAGATAATGAATTTGTACGTGTCGGTAGTCATATTGCACCCAACCCAAAAGAAGTTATTGGTCGTCTGGAAAAAATGTTATCCGAATATAATGCCGCCAGTCATGAAAATATAATAAAAAGAATAGCGAGACTGCACCTTGCTTTTGAATACACTCATCCGTTTTGTGACGGCAATGGACGTATCGGGCGCGTTATAAATAATTATTTATTGATACGAGAAGGATTTGTTCCTTTAAATATAAAATTTATTGACCGGAAAAAATATTATGAAGCATTTAAGGAATTCGATGAAAAGGGTGTCTCCGTTATTATGGAAGAAATAGTAGGTAGAGCACTAACTAATAGCTATTACAAGAGGCTTGCGTACCTGGAAGGTGCGCATATTATGACACTCGCGGAGTATGCGAAAACGAATAAATTATCACACTCTAATCTGATAAATAAGGCCGGCCGCCAAACGATAGAAGCCTTTTTGGAGAAAGGCATATGGAAAATAGGCGTCGTGAAAAATAGATAGCTTAGGGATTAATAGAAGGTTGGGATTAGTGGCTTTTTGCGCTTTTGTAGTATACTTTTTTCAGAAATGATACCGATCAATGATCCATTTGTCTGTCAGAAGTGCGGGGAGCAGAATCCGCCGGCCGGGAAGAGCTATCGTAATCATTGCAGGCGGTGTTTATGCTCGCTTCATGTCGACGAAGGGACTCCCGGTGATCGCATGAGCACTTGCCGGGGGCTGATGTTTCCGGTCGCGGCTGGTGTGCACAGCAGGAAGGAGTACGAGATCACACACGAGTGCGTGAAGTGCGGCAAGAGGATTCCAAATAAGGCGGCGCCGGACGACAATATGGATCTGATTATTAAACTCTCTGCAAACCATGCTCTCTAAAGTCGAAAAAATTCTAAAAGCTCACGTTCAGTCCGGCGCCGCTATTATAGTTGGTGTCTCCGGCGGTATAGACTCCATGGTACTGCTGGACATGCTGGTGCGGCTACGTGAGCAAAATAACTGGCGTGTGATTGTTGCACACATCGATCACGGCATTCGCGGACGTGAGAGTACGGCCGATGCGAAGTTCGTCACCTTGTGGTGCAAAAAAAATAAAGTGGAGTGTCGCGTGAAGACGTTGAAGTTAAGAAAAAATATGCCGAACCTGGAGGAAAAGGCGCGCGAAGCGCGCCGTATTTTCTTTGAGTCACTTCGTGCGAAGTTCAAAGCCGAGTGCGTACTTACTGCGCATCATGCTGATGATCAGCTGGAGACTGTTTTTTTCAACTTTATCCGCGGCAGTGGTCCAGCCGGTCTTGCAGGCATGAAGCCTTTTGAGAAGCCATATCTCAAGCCTCTGCTGGATTTTTCAAAAAAAGAAATTGCCGATTATGCGCAGTCGGGAGATATTCCATTTCGTCACGATCGCACCAATGATGACTCCAGATTCACCAGGAATTTCTTGCGTAATGAAGTTATTCCGTTGATTGCAAAACATCGTCCTGGTTTTCAAAAATCCGTACTTCGTTCGAGTATGCTATTTCGCGACATGGAGTTGGCAATTTCCACTCAGGCGGCAAAATTTACAGGTGATTACATCAGGGAGTTCCGCGCGCTACCGCGCGCGGTCCAGCGCGAGGTTATTCAACTGCGCTACCGCGCCGCCACCCACTCGTCAAAACGACTTTCCCTCACGCGCATTGATGAGATTGTCGATATGATCGAGCGCGGTCACGGCGGCAAGAAGAAAGAATTACCCGGCGGGCTTTTTGTAAAAATTCAAAACGGGAGATTTTTACTTCACACGATCCCGTCACGCACTGCGTGACAGTAAGCGCAGCTAGGCCTATGCACAGGCTCTAAGTCAACCCGCGCGCGCGTTAATCACACATCTACCTATGCCGCCAACACGCGATTGTTCATGTTCAAGCATCAATAGTATTTTTCAAAATATTTTCGTGCAGACTTCCGTTCAAGCTTTTATCCAGATTTATCCGTAAATTTTTGGCCGAATTTTTGATCTATCCTATGCGCGATCTCATGATGTTCGCGGCAGAGCGGTGCGATGTAATTTGGATTGTGATTGCGTGACATAGAAAAACGTTGAGTGTGATGTAGATGATCAGCGTCTCGAAGACAATTCGGCATCGAGCACTTCTTGCCATGCTCTTTTTGAATCACTTTTCTAATGTTCGCCGAAATGTATCGCGGCGCCTTCACTCCTGCTACAGTTTTCTTTTCTTCATTTTCAGCTATTTTTTGTTTCTCTCGCTCAATCTCACGTTCGCGCCGCGTCAAAAGCTCCATCAGCACCTCATTGATGTCGATGCCTTTCTCTTTCAGTTCACGCAACTTTGACTGAACTTCGACGGAGAGTCCGAGATCGTCGGGCACGTGCCCGAACAAACCAACCGCCGACTTACCGCCACCAATCTGTTGCATACCATCATTTGCCATTTGCGGAATGGTAATTTTGTACGCATTTTTCTCATCTCGAACCAGTGTCTCGACGGCCCTGTGAGATAGATTAGAGACCTGTGCCGCCCAAAATAACTCAGTATCAGAATTGGCGACACTGATAACACGACGTAGCTTATTCGAACTCACCGAGCCGTTCATAAACATCTCACGCAAAACCGGACGATCAGACAACTGTCGGTCCAAATTCAAAATGCGCTGAACCTGCTCGCGATTCATCCCTGCATATTTTGCCGCGAACTCAAAAATGGAAAAACATCCACGGCATTTGAATAACTCGCGACGATATACCTCCGGAAGCAGTCCTTCAAACTTCCGCCGCCACAAAATCGCGTTCGCTCCGTACCTGCGGCAGAGAGTGAGAAGTTTTTTGTCGGATAATTCTGTTAATTTTTTCATAAAGTTTAGTTTGAAAAATAAGAATATTAATAACTAAATATTAGCTTAACCAAGCCATAAAACCAGTATTTCGGGTGGCGCGGAGATGAAATCGTTGAACTGTTCAGGAGGCGAAAAATGGCTTAGTAAAGCCAATAAATCAACGCCGAAAACTTGCGCGAAAATGAAATAATCGTGCGGTTCGAGTGGCAGATTATGGCTTAGGGAAGGCAATGATCAATGACCTGCAAGTGGCGCGGAGATGAAATCGTTGAATTGTTCAAGATGTGAAAAATGGCTTAAGGAAGCCGAAAATCCGGCGCGAAAAGTTGCAAAAATACTGAATTGTCGAGCGATTCGGTTTGGGAATTGCGGTTTAAGGGAAAGCGATAATCAATGCCTCGTATAAATGCAAAAGCGCGATTGGAAATTTTCGTCCGGATTGCGCTGTGTCCCTGGCCTGGAACCTTGCAAACATAATGAAATTCAGGGATAATATCCCTGTTCTTAACCATTTTACGTGGAAAAAAAACCTTCATTTCGCGGTCCAGCCACTGGTGGGCTGACCTATCTGTTAATCGTTGCGCTTTTGTTATCTACGGCGTACCTGATTTTTAATCCTACTACGCAGGAAGTGCCGGAGGTTTCGCTGTCCACATTTGTGAACGAGGTGCGAAATGGAGAGGTGAAGTCAGTCATCGTCGAGACCAGTAAGGTTCGTATCGAGCGCGTTGATGGGAAGAAAGAGTTCACCTTCCGTGAACCGAATCAGACAGTTACCGAGTTGCTCGATGGTGTGCCGCAGGAGCAGATGGCAAAGCTGAATATCGTAGTTGAAGATAGCGAGAGCGCAGGATTTTGGGTGAATTTTTTCATCAGTGTTCTGCCAATATTGATCATCGTTGGATTTTTCATATTTATGTTCCGTCAGGCGCAGGCAAGTAACAATCAGGCTCTTTCATTTGGCCAGAGCCGTGCGCGCGTGTATGAAGCGAGCAAGAAGAAGACCACATTCAAGGACGTGGCTGGAGCAGATGAGGCGAAAGAGGAGCTCATTGAGATAGTGGATTTCCTAAAAAATCCCGGCAAATATCTGGCTATGGGAGCCAAGATTCCAAAGGGAGTACTGCTGGTCGGCGCGCCTGGTACAGGCAAGACTTTGTTGGCGAGAGCGGTAGCGGGTGAGGCTAATGTGCCATTTTTTAATATCTCCGGTTCAGAGTTCGTAGAGATGTTCGTCGGTGTTGGTGCCTCGCGCGTGCGAGATCTTTTTAAAAAAGCAAAGAGAAACGCGCCATGCATAATATTCATAGACGAGATCGATGCCGTAGGCCGCCAGCGCGGCGCGGGACTTGGCGGCGGACATGATGAGAGAGAGCAGACGCTCAATCAGATCCTAACTGAGATGGACGGATTTGAAACCGATACGAATATTATCGTAATGGCGGCAACCAATCGTCCGGACGTACTCGATCCGGCCCTGCTTCGCCCGGGACGTTTTGACAGGCGTGTCGTCGTACCACAACCGGATATCAAGGATCGTGAGGCGATCCTGAATGTTCATTCAAAAGGTAAGCCACTTATGACTGCGATAGATATGAAGAAAATTGCGCGGCAGACATCCGGTTTTGTCGGTGCCGATCTGGAAAATCTTATGAACGAAGCGGCGCTACTCGCGGCGCGCAAAAACAAGAAAAAGATATCGATGCATGACCTGGAGCAATCTATAGAGAAAGTCGTAATGGGACCTGAGCGTAAGTCGCGCGTGCTCTCGAAAGAAGAGCGCCGTATCACGGCGTATCACGAGGTCGGGCACGCGCTGGTGGCCCACGCCCTGCCTGACTGCGACCCTGTGCATAAGGTATCCATCATCTCTCGCGGTATGGCTCTCGGTGTGACCTGGTTCATGCCGGAGGAGGATAAGCACCTATATTCAAAAATTAAGTTCGAGTCTCAGCTCGCATCTCTTCTCGGCGGATATGTTGCGGAAGAGATCGTATTTGGCAAGGAGCACGTGACTACAGGGGCCTCAAACGATCTGGAAAAAGCTACAGACATAGCGCGCCGCATGGTGACGCAGTATGGCATGAGCAGTCTCGGTCCTGTTATTTACGGCGAGAAAAATCAGGAGGTTTTTCTCGGTCGAGACTTTGGTCATATCAAGAATTATTCCGAGGAGATCGCCTCACGCATAGATACCGAGGTTGCCAACTTCATCAAGGCCGCTTACAAAAAAGCTCACGACATACTGCTTCGTCATCGCAATAAACTCGATGGGGTAGCCGTAGTACTGCTCGACAAGGAGACCGTAACACGCGAGGAGTTTATTGATTTCTTCAAAGGAGACAAAGAGTTTGCCCATCGCGATGGTAAGAAGATACCGGATGAAAGCAATGATGATGACAATGATGATGACAATGATGATGACAATGAAGAAGAGGAAGATGAAATCGCTAAGAAATAGAACTGTATTATTTTATACTCAATAAGCAGTATGGCCACGTCTGAACCAATGAAGCCGCGAAAGGTTGTGCCGGATGATTCTGAACTTTTTCTCAAGGAGCAGAATTTTGACGAAAATTCCACTGACGAGGGACAGCTGGCGTGCGATGTTTTTCAAACCGACGCAGAGATAGTAGTAGTAGCGCCCGTTGCAGGCGTGAAGAAGGAAGATCTGGATATAGAGGTTACCGATGATGTGCTTACTGTAAAGGGTAGGCGCTCGGTATGCTTTGATGTTGAAGAAAAAAACTACTACACACAGGAGTGTTTTTGGGGCGATTTTTCCCGTTCCGTAATTCTTCCGGAGTCTGTTGATGTATCAAGAATCAAAGCCTCGTTCAAGAATGGCATTGCCATAATTCGCATTCCAAAAGTGGAAAAAATCCGGTCTAGGAAGATTCATATAAAGGAAGAGTAGGTAATTTTTTTATGAAACAACGCATTAGAAAAGCTATTCTACCGGTCGCCGGGTTTGGTACCCGCTTTCTTCCTGTTACCAAGGCTCAGCCAAAGGAGATGCTTCCAATCGTGGATAAGCCGATCATCCAGTATCTTGTCGAGGAGGCCGTCGCATCCGGTATAGAGGAGATCATCATGGTAACCGGTCGCGGCAAGAGATCTATAGAAGATCACTTTGATTACTCGTATGAGCTGGAGGAGACGCTGGTTGAGCGCGGCAAACACTCGTTATTAAAAGAAGTTCAGAAAATCTCCACAATGGCCAGATTCATATACGTCCGTCAGCCATACCCTCTCGGTGATGGTCACGCTATTCTCTGTGCTAGAGAGATAGTAGGCGACGAGCCGGTCGCTGTCCTTTTTGGTGATGATCTTGTGGATTCAGAGATCCCGGCATTGAGACAGCTTATAGATGCGTATCATGAGTTACACACCCCGGTGCTGGCTCTCTCCAGGGTCCCACGCAGGGAGGTCTCGAATTATGGAATAGTCCGGCAACGCGCTCTTGGCGGTGGCCGCCACCGCATTCTGGATCTCGTAGAAAAGCCATCCATGGCAAAAGCTCCATCAAATATGGCGATCATCGGCAAGTACATTATTACGCCGGACGTTTTTCGGGCTCTGGAAAAGGCAAAAAAAGGTCCAGATGGAGAAATACGGCTCATAGAAGGCTTCCGTGAGCTTGTTGGTAATGGTGCTCCACTTCATGGAATGGAGATCCAGGGCACCCGTTACGACTGCGGGGATCGCCTTGGATTTGTAAAGGCGACCATCGATTTTGCGCTTAAGAGAAAGGATATCGGGCCTAGTTTAAAAAAGCATTTACGTACACTTGATTTCAGATAAAAACTTTGCTACAATTAGCTGTTCTAAATAAAAATAAAAATACACCCGCAGAGTGGGTAAAAACAAAAACCAAACACAAATATGTACGACGACGACCAACAGGAAATACCGGCATGGCTGGAAGAGGCAGATCGCCTGAAGCTTAATGGCCGCCATGAGGATGCAGTCACTCTGTGCCAGAAGATGTTACTGGATGATCTTGAGTGTGTGGAGGCGTACGAAGAGCTCGGTGATAACTATCTGTCACTAAAAGAGTTCGAAAGAGCAGAGCGTGCACTGGAGCGTGCGATTACGATATCTCCTGAGAGTCCCAATGCCAGATATCTTCTAGGTTTTGCATACTCATCTCTTGGCAAGTGGAGCATATCAGTTGAGTCCCTCGAAGAGGCGAATAAGCTCATGCCGAATCACCCTGAGATCCTCCGATGTCTGGGATGGTCACTCTTTCACAACGGACAAAAAAAGAAGGGGATCATACTCCTGGAGCGTGCACTCGCTTTGGCATTTGATGACTGTCTTATACTTTGCGACTTGGGCGTTTGCTATCTCAATGAAAAAGACTTTGATCGTTCCATAGATCTATTCAATCGTGTGCTCTCTATCGAGCCCGCAAACATGAAGGCTCGTGAGTGCCTGAAGGCCTGCAAGTTTTTTAAACGGGAATACGACAGACTGAAGATGCATCTTTGAAAGGCCGTCATAAGCCGAATTCTGTGTCCTTATCTAGACCTCCGCAATGCGGGGGTTTTTCTAAGGGTGTGATCATCTCTCTGGGCCACGCATTGCTGCGGGGCTCGATGCGGTGGGCAAGTAAGGTCGCAGTAACACGACATATTCTTATCCTGCCAGTCCCACCTTGCTCACGGAAAGGGTTTACCGGGTGTTCGTGTCACCACGACACCCAATGAGTAGCTGATTCCTAGGGTACCAACATCTCATTGCTTTTCACCTTTGTCCCAACGCGGCTTTCACCATGCGGGGATAGTATTGTCTCTGTGGCACTTTCCCTGGGGTTGCCCCCGGTTGCAGTTAGCAACTTTCCTGTTATTGATGAGTTCGGACTTTCCTCTTTATATAAAGCTCGCTCGCTCAGAACTGGCAGAGCCAGATTCTTCGCTCACTGCGCCGCCTCGCCGTGCTCGGCGTAAACACCACATTTGTGATGATTAGCCTGTACAATGCGTTACGTGCGCTCGCTATAAAGTGATCACTCGGGCCTTTCAAAGAGCAGGTAGAAAGTAGCAAACCGCAACAAAAACCGCAAGAGGAAAACATGATTTTATTCCAGGCGATCTAAAGAAATGGCCATGGGTAATAGGTGAAGGTATAGATACTATTTATGATCACGTGGTCGGTAAATAGATACAGCTACTATAAGATTTGAGGTACAATACTCAGTGCTTATGAAGCGTAGTGAGATTTTTTTTGGGCTTATACGTATTCCGGTGGATTTTGCGACCGCGTTGTTCGCGTTTTTTCTGGCGTACCGGCTACGTGCGCAGGATGTACTGATACCATTTGTACAGAAACCAGACCCTACGGTTTTTCCAGTACTGCCTGAGTACTTCATCTTTGCATCCTACGCCGCCTCGGCACTGCTGATCATACTGGCAGGAATGGGAATGTACTCTCTACGCTCCACCGACAGCGTGCCCAGAGAGATGAAGAAGATAATCATCGGCGTGACGATATGGCTAATGGCCGTGATCACATATTACTTTGTAATACGTTCTTTTCCGTTTTCGCGACTGGTCCTGCTGTATAGCTTTGTGTTTGCAATGCTGTGTCTTGCGCTCGGCAGATTGGGTATACGCTCTGTGCAGAGCGCGTTACTGCGACGCGGTATCGGGAAGAGGCACATTGTTTTTGTCGGTAACAACGCGGTGGCCAAACAGCTGGTGGATGTACTGACAGCCTCGGGGCGGTATACCGTGGCCGGTGTCATTAACTCTTTTGCAACACTCCCGGTATTCATCACACGTCATGTAGTAGAGGAAGTAATACAAACAAAAGAAATCGACGATGTGGAGGCCGCGGATATACTCAACTTCTGCCGCGAGCATCATATCAGGTACCACTTCGTACCATCTCTACTTGAGGTACAGCGCACAAATGTCGACGTGTCGAATATTGGCGGTATTCCAATAATATCGCTCCTGCCGACACGTCTCGACGGATGGGGTAAGGTGCTAAAGCGCTCTTTTGATATCTTCTCATCTTTTTTTGGGCTTCTGCTCCTATCTCCGGTGTTTGCGCTGATCGCAATTGCGATCAGAATCGACTCTCGCGGGCCGGTGTTTTTTCGCTATTTGGATGACGGATCAAAGGCCAAAAGGGTAGGGCAGTTTGGCAAAAAATTCCCGTGCATCAAATTTCGCACAATGAAAAATAACACCCACGGCATGCGCTACTCGGAGGAGTTTGCGGAGCTGAATAAGCGCAAGGGCTCACCATTGGTGAAAATTCAGAATGATCCGCGCGTTACCGTTGTCGGTAAATTCTTGAGGAAGTACTCCATCGACGAACTGCCGCAACTGTGGAACGTGCTGGTCGGTACCATGAGTCTGGTCGGGCCGCGTCCGCACCTGCCGGAAGAGGTGGCGAAGTATGAGAAGCACCACAAGTTCGTGCTCACCATCAAGCCCGGCATTACCGGCCTGGCGCAGATTAATGGGCGAAGCGACCTTGGTTTTGAGGAAGAAGTCGAGCTCGACACCTACTACATCGAGAACTGGTCTCTG
>JBBTWW010000063.1:0-891 GCA_038062595.1 Patescibacteria group bacterium
TAGAAAGTACGTATATAAATGTCCGGACTGTGGCACAAAAAACGTAGCCTTTGGTACAGAAAAGAGCATCAGCAGTTTCTATCACTTGACGTAAATATATTAAGATTGTAGCAATTGTGGTCACATTTTATTCATTAAGCCAAATCATATGAACAAAAAAATAAGCTCATCACTAGTATTCCTTGCAGGGATAATAATTCTTGTTATCGGCGCACTAAATACGATTGCCTGGTTTATTCTGTACAACTTTATTCAATCAACAATTAAAACACCGCCGCCGTCCTTCCTTATTCCTTTTTTAAATGCTTTCTCAAACTCATTAAAACATCCTTTACAAATAGTTGTCCTAATAATCACCCTTGGGCTAGGAGTCCTTCTCGTAGTTACCGCTAAAAAAATTAAGCATACTGAAAAATTATTCGCATGGTCAACAGTATCGCTTGTATTGGGCCTAGTGCTCCTTTTTGAACTTAGGGGCGGTGGTGTTTTTGGTGGTATCACGGCTGGAATACTAAGTGGTATTGGAGGAATATTTGGCTTAATAGAAGCTACAAAAAAATCGGAGTAAAATATTCGCAACATCAGCTAAACACTCGCGGTTGGCCTGCCCTAGACTTCATCCTCCTTTTCGCCTAGCCTGTAGTTGTACGCCATTGAATTTGAATTTTTAGTTCTGTACAGCACCTTTGGCTAGCACTGCCTCATGAAAAATTGTGCCTTGAGGAGAACCGTTTTCGGATTGCGCAGATTCATACCAAATCTTCATACCTGGATAGGCCGCGCCAATTAGCTGCTGCCAACCTGGAACCTTACTTCTATTTTATTCCTCGGTTCCGTGGCTATCAGTGGCCTGGTGGGAGCACCGAACGAACTGGAGGAATTCAGCGTCAA
>JBBTWW010000063.1:901-15608 GCA_038062595.1 Patescibacteria group bacterium
ATCTCTGCCACACCAAACTGTCCCTCTCATCGAGATCAACGTATGCACTTCATTCTGGCTTGAAGCCGGATTTAATCTTGCTCTATATTCGAAAATAAATTCGCCATTTTCAAAACGTATGCTGGTTTCGAAATTGGCAATAGTCAATCTTGCATCTGGTTTTTTAATTTCTTCTTCAAGTCTGCGAAGAAATTCACGACTTGCGGTCGAATGAAGTGCATTCAAATCCTTACCTTTTGCTCTTAAAATACGCTGTCTACCATCTTGAACATATTCAATTTCTTCGGTAGCAGCTTCTAGGGGCGCGGCTATAGCATCAGAAACACCAATAGAAATCGCACTTCTGGTAGATTCAACTGCTTTAATAGAAGGGAGCGTGACAGTTAACGGTAGTGCTAGTCCAGCCACTAATAGAGTTTTTGGAATTTTAGGCAACATATATTCCTGCTTAAGAGAAATATAGTATAACAATAAAATCTGAAAAATGCAAGTGGCTGAAAAATTCAAATTCAACACGCTTCGCTGGCGGCTAACACTTGAGGCTAGGCGAAGGAGTTCATGAAACGTTAATAAATTTTTCATAGCGATTTCATAAAAAGTTTAGAAAAATTTCATGTTTGTAGTGTACAATCATGGCGATTTTAAAAGTGTCAATTGGTTTTGAGGTCTTCGTATCGGAAAGTCTTGCGTATGAGTGCGTACTCATATATTCTTGGCTCACCGTCTTACATTCAAATTATTTTATTTCTTTATTTTATTTCTAACTTTTTCATTTTATGACTGTTCAAAAAAGTATATCTCCGGTAAATCCGGAAAAGATAAAGGCTCTATCGCTCGCACTCTCGCAGATAGAAAAGAATTTTGGTAAGGGTGCGATCATGAAGATGGGGGAGACGAAGCATGTTGCTATCGAGACTATTCCGACCGGCTCTATATCTCTCGACCTCGCACTCGGTGGTGGTATCCCACGCGGTCGCGTTACGGAGATCTATGGTCCTGAGAGTTCCGGTAAGACTACGCTCAGCCTTCACATTATTTCCCAGGTTCAGAAGCTTGGAGGCCAGGCCGCATTTATAGATGCCGAGCACGCGATGGATCCGGAGTACGCCCGCCGGATTGGCGTTGATGTAGATAACTTGCTGGTGTCACAGCCGGACTCCGGCGAGCAGGCGCTTGATATCACCGAGACGCTCGTTCGTTCAAATGCAGTTGATGTTATTGTCATAGACTCTGTGGCCGCTCTCACGCCGCGCGCAGAGATAGAGGGCGAGATGGGTGACTCGCACATGGGTCTGCACGCGCGGCTCATGAGCCAGGCCCTTCGTAAGCTCACCGGTTCTATTAGCAAGTCGAAGGTTTCTGTGATATTTATCAATCAGATTCGTATGAAAATTGGTGTGATGTTTGGCAATCCGGAGACCACCACCGGGGGCAATGCTCTCAAGTTTTACGCTTCCGTACGTATGGATATACGCGCGATAGGCAAATTGGAGGAGGGAGCGGGGGAGGAGAAGGAGCGTGTTGGTAATCGTGTGCGCGTGAAGATAGTAAAGAATAAAATTGCGCCGCCATTTCGCACTGCTGAGTTTGATATCATGTACAACCGTGGTATCTCCTATACAGGTGACTTATTGGATCTTGGTGTGAAGTACGAACGTGTGCACAAATCCGGCGCATTTTACGCTTACGGAGACGTCAAGCTGGGACAGGGACGTGAGGCTGCGAAGGGATTCCTGGAGGGTAATAAGAAAGTAGCCTCCTCTCTCGAGTCTGAGATTCGCAAGATTCTTAGCAAACCTATGCTTATAGATGCCAAAGAAGAATAACATCATAGCTCCGCAGGTCGACCCGTATACCAAGTTGTTGTCATATGCTTTCTGGCTGATAGGCCGGCGCGACTATACGGAGAGAGATATCGTCACCAAGCTTACTGCAAAGAAGAAGCTAAAGGGGTGGGACGTCTCAATTGATCATGTGATCGAGAGGCTGAAAGAGCTGAACTATATAGACGATCGGCGATTCGTAGAGAGATACATAGAGTCGCGCACGTTGGGTAATCCTCGCGGCCGATATCTTATCGGCCGCGAGCTAGCCTTCAAAGGCATACCGCGCGCGTTGTTTGACGAGTTGTGGGAAAGGGTTGGAGTTAGTGAGATTAATGTAGCCAGAGCTTTTCTTGAGCGCAAGAAGAGCGCGTTATTGCGCGCTACCGATCCGAAGAAACGTCGCCAAAAGATCATGTCGCTTCTCAACGGCCGCGGCTTTTCGCCGGACACGATTTATGCGATTTTAGACTTGTAACGGTTCGCGCCACAAGATTTCTAGACTTGCCTGGAGTTTATTTTACTTTTCTCACTGCATCGACGATCATGTCGGCGGCGGCCTCGTTGATACCTTCGATGGATGAGAGATCTTTTGCGCTCAAGCCTTTTAGCTGTGAAACATCCGTGAAGTTCACATTCTTCAATGCCTCAACAAGCGCAGGAGTCATTCCGTCCAGATTTTCTATTTTTTCTACAGTTTCTTTTTCTACCGGCTTAGGAGCGGCGTCGGGAGATGAAGCTTCTTTCAGTTCAGACGAAGGAAGATCGCCGACATCCTTGATATCAAGTTCGTAGCCTGTGAGAATTGAAGCTAGTGATACATTCTGGCCCTGTTTTCCTATGGCCAGCGGGCGCTGATCTGGCTCTACGAATACCGCCGCACGTTTTTCATTTTCAGCTATCTTGATGTGCACGATCCTGGCGGGTGACAGTGAGGCGCGAATAAAATCCAGAGGGCCTTCGTGCCATTGAATAACATCTATGCGCTCGCCATTTAGCTCCTCCATGATGTTTTGTACGCGTACGCCCTTCTGCCCTACGCATGCGCCGATTGGATCTACCTTCTCATCATTGGATGCCACCGCAACCTTGCAGCGCACTCCAGGCTTGCGCGCTATGGATTTGATCTCCACCAGTCCCACTTTTATCTCCGGAATTTCGAGTTCGAGAAGCTTTCGTACCAGGCTCGGATGAGTACGGGAGATAAGAAGCTGAGGACCTTTTGTGGTCTTTATAACTTTGTCGAGATAGATTTTCAATCTCTGTCCTCCAAAATACCGCTCACCAGGAATCTGCTGGTCCGGAGTGAGTACTGTCGTAATTTTGTCCAAGTTGATATAAACCTGGTTGTTTTCCACGCGATGCACGAGTGCGTTGAGCAATTCATTTTCACGATCCTTGAATGTCTGATACATGAGCTCACGCTCCGCCTCCTGCAGACGCTGGATGATAACCTGCTTGGCGGACTGCGCTGCGATACGGCCATATCCGGCAGGCGTAACATCCATCTGGATGGTTTCACCGACCTTCGCATCTTTCTTGAACTTGCGTGCTTCGGCGATGGTCATCTGCGTGTCTTCGATCTCCACCTTCTTGACCACTTCCTTGATGAGAAACACGGTGATGAGGCCGGACTCTTCGTTGAGTTCGACGTCGATGTTTTGGTCGCGTGTGCCGTAATCCTTGCGGTACGCCGCGCGAAGCGCGGCCTTCACGGTCTCCATTACGGTATCACGCGGGAGATTCTTCTCCGCGCAGAGCTGATTGATAGCGGCAATAAACTGTGTTTGCATAAAATACGAGTATATAAAAAACGCAGGATTATTTTCATCCTGCACGCTCAAGTATAGATCGATATATGGCTTTTTGCAAGAGGATTGGCAAAATAGCAATTATAAGGTATAATAATATGATTTCTTAATAACTTACTTGAAGTGGCGGATCTGCAAAAAATTCAGGAACTTTTGAAGCAAAATCAGGGAAGTGGAGCCCAGTCATTTTCAGGTACGCAGGACTCAAGCCAGGTTTTACTGGCTGTAAATAGATCATTGGCCGAAAAAGCGGTCAGCGAGCGCGCAAAGGAGCTCAATCTGCCATATGTAGATATAGAGCGTTTTCCACTAAATCCAGACGTTCTTCACGTACTGTCAGAAGATGAGTCTGTGAAGGCTTTGGCGGTGCCATTTTTTAAATCAGGCAAAACCGTTCGTCTTGCAGTGAATGACACGTCTTCACCTGCTGTTGTTGCAGTTGTTAAAAAACTTACGGATTCAGGTTATGAGACACAGCTCAGTTTAGCCTCTGAAGATGGGATACGAAGTGCCATGCGACTGTATCACTCGCAGACATATCGCCTCCCGGTACGGGAAGGTGCTACCGTAACTGAGCTTGAGCGTGGTTTGTACGAAAAAGAATTAACAAATCTGGTCAGTTTACGTGATAAAATTTTGGAACTCAGCGCAGAGGAAGCTCTTCTCGCGCTTCACGCTGGCGCGATCAAGGCGGGTGCGTCTGATATACACTATCAGCCCACAGAGAGTGAGTGCATGATACGTTTTCGTATCGATGGCATACTTCATAATGTATTTTCCTTGCCGCATGAGTCGTACGAGCAGATTGCGAATCAGCTCAAGTATAAGGCAAAAATGCAGCTCAATATCACTACGGTGCCACAGGACGGACGGTTTCAATTTGTAATTAATGACCGTGCAGTTGATGTTCGTATCTCTAGTTTGCCAACTGAGTTTGGCGAGTCTTTTGTTTGCAGAGTCCTCGACAGAAAGAGAGAGTTTATGAATCTTGAAGGTCTTGGTTTTGACGGAAGAGCCTTGGACAAACTCAAACAGTCGACATCTGCGGCATACGGCATGATCCTGTGCACAGGACCGACAGGGTCTGGTAAGACGACGACGCTTTACGCACTGCTGAGTGCGCTGAATACACCGGAGAAAAAAATAATCACACTGGAAGATCCGATAGAATATGAGCTTACCGGTGTGGTACAGAGCCAGATCAATGAGAAACGCGGGTATAACTTTGCCACAGGGTTACGCTCGGTACTCCGACAGGACCCAAACGTGGTGATGATCGGTGAAATCCGCGACCTCGAGACCGCAGAGACAGCCGCACAGGCGGCGCTTACCGGACACGTTGTGCTATCTACCCTTCATGCAAATAATGCGGTAGATACAATATCCCGCCTCATGACTATGGGGGTGACGCCTATTGTGGCGGCGCCGGCACTTTCTGTAATTGTTGGACAGAGGCTAATACGGCGCCTATGCGTGTGCGCGGAGAAAAAAGCATTTACCGAAAAAGAAAAGCAGGCGTTTACCGATACGATCAGCGCCATACAGTCGTTTGAGCCTTCTTTTTCAGTTCAAATTCCCGATACGGTACTGAGGGCGAAGGGATGCGAAAAATGTAACATGATAGGATATCGCGGGCAGACTGTTATAGCAGAGGTACTGCGCGTAACAGACGAGATAAAAACCGCAATACTCAACGGCGCGTCTTCCGCAAAGATTTTTGAACTGGCGCGCGCCCAGGGAATGCTCACGGTGCGTGAAGACGGAATCCTGAAAGTAATTGCCGGTATCACAACTCTAGATGAGGTGTATCGTGTGACGTGACGCATCGTGGGCGCGGCAGGGAGTATAATCCGCCGCCTTTTTGCTTAACGCGATCCTGCAATACCAATGTCGCGAGTATGGCGTTTACTTTTGCAGGACTTAAGCCAGATTCGCGTATGAGCTCGTCGATTGGTTTTGGACGTTGATTCATCAGGTCGAGTAATTTTTTCTCGTCATCAGAGCCATTTATCTCATAAGTAACCGGCACACGCTCACGCAGTACGTCTATGATTTCATCGGGACGCGTCACCAGCATCGCCTCGCTTTTTTGTATTAATGCGTTCGTGCCGTCGCTCTTTGGACTTTTTATACTGCCCGGCACGGCAAATATCTCGCGGTTGTGCTCTATCGCCAGTTTTGCGGTTATCAGAGCCCCGGACTTTGCCTGTGCTTCTATCACCAGCACGCCGAGACAGAGTCCGCTGATGATTCTATTTCGTATCGGAAAATTAAATGGCATTGAATCCATGTCCGGCGAGAACTCGCTTATCAGAGTGCCGCGTGTGCACATGTCGTGAAGAAGTTCACGGTCGTTTTCCGGATATATCTTTTGCAGTCCTGAGCCGAGTACGCCAATGGTTTCCCCTCCGGCCAAAAGCGCCGCAGAGTGTGCCGCCTGATCCACTCCCTCCGCAAACCCGCTCACGACGGTAAATCCGCTCTCGGCCAGGCGGCTCGCAAAGTGCGCCGTAACCTCTCTTCCGTACTCGGTGGGCATACGCGTGCCGACAATAGCGACGCAAGGCCTCTCAAAATCCGGCCTCGCGCCTTTCCAGTACAACATTGCAGGCGGTCCGTGGATTTCCCGCAAAATAGAGGGGTATGTGTCCTCGTCCTGCGTAACAAAATCTATACCGTTCTTTTTTAAAAATTCTTCCTGGCGCGCGGGATCTATCTCTCGTATGCGCGTTACGATTTCATCAATTCGCGCCTCCTCCACATCCAGCGCACGTATGGTAGCCTTCCCCGCGCGCCGCCACGCCTCCTTGAGATTTCCAAACTCATTTTGCAGCAGCTTAAGCCGTCGCGGCGTCAGGCTCACCGCAACGTTCCACAAATGATAGTACAGACGCATGCCGCCTATTAAACCACACCAACATGAAATTTTTCTAAAAAATTCCTGAAAAAATTATGAAATCGGTATGAAAAGAAAATGAAGCAAAAATGAAAAAGACTCTCCGCTAAGTTGTGGTATATAAACCACGGCCGAAAGCCCCTTTCTGAGAAAATAGTACTACAGCTCACTTAAAAAATCAAGTGATTATACTATCATCATAGCCGCTTTGCATAGCCGCTATTAGCCAGTCTACTGTCCGAAGCCTAGTATATCCCAATTGTCCAATTTTGCCTTATCTTCATCATTGAAGTACTTGAGGTCAAACCATCTGAAGCCTGGATCCTTGCGCTCACCACCGTCCAGCTTTGGCGTTGAGGCATAGTCCGCATACAGACCGCTAACCCTATTTGCCAGATCGTCGTACCTCCAGACATAGAAATCATTTGTTCTGTCCTTGTTCATGTTGACCAGCACGACGAATAGATTCGGGTTGTTTCTAGGTTTGGTTATGTCCTTTCCAAGTTTCCATCCCTGCTTGTTGCCTACCCCCATTGTCTTCACTTGAATAGACACGTTCCTTTTTCCTTTGGGGTCGGTCGCCACAATGTCAAAGAGGGGATTGTTCTTCGGTGTGACCAAAGCAAGGATTCCCATTCTGCAAAGCTCGGAGCTGACGGCGTGCTCGCCAGCGAGTCCGACCATTATGTTTGAGCTTTGTTTCATGATGATTGGATGCAATACCAGCTATAAATTTATCGCCTCTCTCAATAATGTTACCTATTAAATAAGGCATTCCAGGTTTGTGGCCCAACAATTCCGTCCGTTTCCAGTCTATTATTTTTCTGAAAATCAATTACAGCAGATTGTGTTTTTGGTCCAAAGTATCCATCTATCACTAGGCTATATCCCAATTAATTCAATTGAGCCTGAACAGTTTCAACATTTGAATCGTATTTATTTATATTGAATTTTATCGGATAGCCTGGGTAATTCTTGCTGGTCGCTAATGACATACCAGTGTATGTGAATTCACCCTTGCCTAATTTATTGTAGGCAAATTGAATATTGATGATGGCTGTACGATTTTCTGGATCCTGATTAAGAACATCTTCAAATACCTTTAAGGCTTCTTCCGTTCTATTTAGATTCATCAGGCACACGCCATAATTACCTAAAGCAGAAATTTTATTTGGATTTAGGGCGATTGATATTTTGAAGTAGTCTAGTGCTGTTTTGCAGTCACCTACGCCCGAATAATACATGCCGATATACTCATATACCAAAGGACTTTGCGGCCTTTTTTCCTGAATTTCATTCAGCCTATCAGCCAGTCCATTATATTCATTTTCTTGTAACCGACGCTGAACTTCATTAAATTTTTCAATAAGCGCTTTATCTGCCGTATCATTCTTTAAATTATCAATCCCATATTCAATATTATCTGAATTGATATTTTCAGCATTAATTTTTTTTATTGAATTTTTTACAATTCCATCAATCCATTTGCTGATCGTATAGTAAGGGATAATATATCCTAGCTTATCTGCACTTTCGCTTATGTAAAAAGAAGGAATTCCTATGAATTTATCTTGAGCAAAAGCTCCTCCGCCCGAATTGCCATGATTAATTTCAGTATCAGTTTTTATATTCTGTTTTAGATCCAGCCCACTTACGACACCTGTTGTTAGCGTAATGAGACTACCTCCTACCCCTGGATATCCATAGACTGAAATTTTTGCGCCCAGCTCAACATCCTCTGGTTTTTCGTAGGGGGATTCCTGAATATCCATAAAATCAAAATTTTCGCCAGAAATAATTTTTACTAAGGCTAGATCAAGATCCTCATTTCTTACGATTAGCTCAGCTTTATAGTTACATTCTGGCTCTGCTGAAATTGATTTTGTAAGACACACGCCTATGTTGCCGAGTGAGGATCCATAGTCATCCTCGCTAATTACATGGTTATTAGTTACCACTAACCCATCTGATGCTATTACAACGCCTGATCCCCAAGCAGCAGTATCGTTGTATTCATAGGTAACTTTAACAATAGTCTTATAGACGCCTTCGGAATTGTTAGTCTGCTTAGTTTCTTTAGGGCCACAACCTGTCAGAATTGCTACGGTCGACAGGGCTATTAGGATTTTCTTCATAATACTAGTTAAATAAATGCTATTTGACGTTTATGAACGCCGGTAATAATTCTTTTGCTATATCTGCTACCTGTTTTTTGAATTGGCTTGTTGATGATCCTGTGGCTACACATTCTTGACTATGCAGTAGATAGGATATCAAGTCAGTTGCTTGAATGAAAATTGAATGCCCACTATCTGCATAAAAAACTTCTCCAATAATATTTTTTGAATTTTTAATACTTACCAAATCATTATGGCCTGATTCTCGAATTATATCAGCACTTTTAATCATGCCTGATAACTTTATAATTTTTTCTTTATCCACAAAGTCAAAGACGGGAATGACTAAGATATCCTTAAGGATTGGATCTAGCCCACTGATAAAATATAGCCAGCAAGCGCTTAATGGGCCGTTGGTATCTCCCGAAAATATTTTAATTATTTTATCAGTTTCATAAATACAAGTTCTATGAATCCTAATGGAATTTGATAAGACTAGATCTTTGACTCCTTTCAATATTCTTAGTTTTTCTTCGTCCGATTCATTTCTGAGCAGGTCGCATCCATGTAATTCTGGTGGGGTTTGTATTGTGGTTGGCGTTGGGCTAATTTTTTTACTTAGCAACTGATAAAATTGCCGCCTTAATTCCGCATAAGAATTTGTTGGTATCAACAAGCCTGTTAAAGCTACTTTCTCAGCTTCGGCACCGTAGCAATCATCAATAAATAAAAGAAAAGTTTTCATGTTTTGTTAACTAAATTTATAGCTGATATTGCAATTGGGCTTAACTATCGCCTACGCGAAACGGAGGTTTGGGCCAGTTCGTCTGGTGGCGGGGGCTATCATGCGGTGACCTTGCCGATCACTGAAGAGGTTATGCCTTTTTTCTTCAAGAGTGCCATCGCTTTTTCCGCGTCTTTTTTTGCAACGGCCAGGACCATGCCCACTCCCATATTCCACGTGTCGAAGGCGTCATTAAGCGGCACGCGGCCCATGCGGATCAGCTCGGGCATCGCGGCAGGCGGCTTTGGCAGGTTGTCCAACACGTACTTCAGCTTTCTTTTGCCAAACATACGAGGCAGATTGCCATGTATTCCACCACCAGTGATGTGAGCGACGCCTTTCACGTTTACAATACTCTTCTTGCCGAAGCGTCCGATGAGAGAGAGCACTGCGTCGCTGAACACTATCGAGGGCTCCAGAGTGATGTCACCCCAGCGCTTGCCATTAAAGCTCTTCATATGCCAATTTTTTCCGTATTCTTTTTTCAAAATATAGCGCACCAGGGTAAAGCCGTTTGAACGGAAGTTTTTTGAGTGCAATCCTACTATCACGTCGCCAGGTCGTATTGATTTGCCATTAATGAGCTTCTTTTTTTCTACTATCCCGATTGCCGTGGCGTTCCAACTCAAGCCATTTACCATCTCGGAGAGCTCGGCAATCTCGCCACCCGGAATCAGAATTTTTTGCTGTCTGCAGACGCTCGCCAGGCCACGCATAAGAGGCTCGATTACTTTTTTATCTACTTTATTCGTGTCGATTACATTTGTGATTGCTATAGCCTCGGCGCCCACACACACGGCGTCGTCCGCGACCATGGCCACCAGGTCTCTACCTAGAGTGTCGTAACGCCCCATCATCTCCGCGATCATCGCTTTTGTTCCCACGCCATCGGCATTTTGCACCAGTAGGTAGTCTCCCATGTCGATGGATCCGGTAAAGCCGCCCTGCTCGCGTACGGCCGTGCCCTTTAGTCCAGTGCGGCTTCCGAAAGTAGTCATCGCATACTTGTATGCGATTTGAGAGCATATGTCGCCCATTGATATGTTCACACCTGCCTGTTTATAGGTCGCCATAATATTAAATCAAGAACGCGTCCTGAGAGTGAGGGTTGTGGAATACGTGAAGTTCCATGAGTTTTTTGAAAAGACGCTCCTGCTCTTTTTGATTTTTCGTATCAAAAGAAATGTGCCAGACGACGCCGGACTTCACCTCATTTACATCATCCATATGCAGGCGATCGCGAAGAGTATTCGTCTTTGACATACCCACGAAGTCCTGTTTTTCACGAACCAAGAGCATAACTCCAGTCATTTCCGGCATGCTCATTGGAGAAAAATCCCCACGGCCTTTGGCGTACGGCAGAAGATTTTAGCCGTCTTTCATTGCAACTGATTCTTTGTTCGTATTTAGCAGTACGCCGGACTGCACCAGCTGTTTACCAAGCTTCTTCACGTCAGGCTTGCCCTTACATGATATTTCAAAGTGTGTGTAGCGGCTGAGATGCACATTTTCAAATCCATGATGTGCGATTGTGGACTCTATTGTCTCTGCCTCGTTGTCCGTAATTATGAGCTCCACGAAGAATTGAATACTGTCACTGGCCGGTTTATATTCACCGCTCGGCATCGGGTCAGGTTCCTTTACGACCAGCTTTTTCGTTTTTATACTCGGGCGCTCCGCGCCTAGTATATAGTCACGCATCGACTCAAAAAACTTTGGACCAATCTTGCTCCTTTCGTGATGCGGCATTGTAGACATCACGTTGCCGTTTACATTACACACAGCGGCCAGGTTATACATCGCGCCATTTGGATTTACCGGGAATTCGTGACTAAACTTCCCATCCCGGTCGCAGTATCGGAATACGGTTTGACTGTTGCCGATCAGCTGGTCGATCAGGTCTGGAATCACAGTAGTAAAGCGGCCCTCGCCGTGAGCGACAGGTAAGTATAGTATCTCCCCCTCGCCGATATGGCTCGTAAATGCCGTGCGTCCTTTTGGCGCTACGTGCTTCATATACACCCAGTCGTTGTAGTAGCCTGTGCCGAGTACAAGTCCGTTTTTTATCCGTTTGTTATGCGCGAGGGCCATGGCGAGAGGGTACCCGTTTGCGCCGGGAACCATGCCGGTCTCCACTACCATCTGCGCACCATTGCATATTCCGAGGAGAGGTTTGCCTTTTTCCGTTTCTTTTTTGAAATACTCCATCACCGGATCCAGGGCTGATACCAGGCCGGCGCGCCCGCGATCTTCATAAGAAAATCCGCCCGGAAAAACAAAGCCGTCGTACTTTGCAATTTTTTTCGGATCGTCATTCCAACGGAGAAATTCTGCAGTCATGCCGCACTCATTTATCATGCGGCGTGTCTCGTATTCCGTATTCAACCCAGGAAACTGTACTATAGCGATTAGCGGTGTCTTTGCCATTTTTATCCGTTAATTCTAGTAATTAAAGCTGTCCAGAACAGTCAGGAGCAGATCTTCATATTCTTTTTGTACATCATACAGATCTCCGACAAACGCCTTGTTGCCATCCACGAGAACATATCGTCTTACCTGTCGGCCACTTTTCTGTTCCGTGCCGTTATAAATCGTAAACTGGTGATTGGTGGTAAAGAGACCGCTGGAAGGATTTGGCACATTTGGATCACGTATCTCATCATATAAATCTTCAGTACTCATTTTTTTGTATACGGAAAACTCCAATGCGTCTGAAGGTTTGTCTTCGTCATTTTTTTGAAACTTCAATACAATAGCCTGATTTGGAAAAGTTTTCTCAAAGCTCTCCTCTACATTCCATTCTGACGGATGTGCGAAAACAAAATCGTATTTTTCATTATAATAAGTCGAAAGATCGCCTTCGTCCTCTAGCTTCAGGAGATCATCATTTAGAATCAGATCGGGCTTTCCGCAGCCTGTAAGAATCGTAAGTGCCAGAATGGAGATGATAAGTATCGGGAGTTTTTTCATATCGTTTTGGTTAAGATGATTTATATTATCGTAATTTGTCGCGCAGGCCGTCCACCCACGCTGTGCGGATAGGGGATAGTTTGAATTTTATAAACTCTTTGCCGTCGTCAAAAACGATGAACTTGCCGCTTCGCAGGGTTCTGCCGATGCGAATCATAGAGACGCCAAGTTTTCGTGCGATCTTCTTTGCTTTTTTAAAATTCCTCTTCTTCATCTCGAGAATAAAACCGCCTGTTTCGGAAAAAAGCTTCGTATCTGTGCGAATTGGTTTTGGTTTCTTTGCTTTAGCATCTTCCCATCCGGCGTGTGTGAGATTGATCTGTGCGCCGATCTCTCCATCGCCTCGCCCACCCAGACACATCTCCGCCACAGTTACGGCAAGTCCGCCGTCGGAGATGTCGTGACAAGCCAGCGCAAGTCCATTTTCTATAATCTGCAGTACGAGCTCGACTTCCTTGCGCACGTCTTTTGGACTTGGCATTGGCACGTTGGCTCCAAGCTCGCCCATGACGTCGTAATACACACTGCCGCCAAGCTCATCTTTTCGCAGACCTATAAGCACAATCTCGTTTCCGGTTTCTTTAAATTTTGGTGTGATTATCTTGCTGGCATCGTTTGCTCGCCCCATGGTTGCGATGATCGCCTGCGGCGCTATCGAGCCCTTGCCGGAAAAATTGTATAGGCTGACATTGCCGGAGACCACAGGGAGGGGCTCCTTATCAAATCCGCGCAGTCCTATGCCGCGTGCCGCATCGCCAATACCGCGAATACCATCCACCATCTCCTGCATCTGATATGGATCTTCAGGGTTACCGTAGTTCAAACAGTCGGTGATGCACCACGGCGCCGTGCCTACCGCCGCCACATTACGTGCTCCCTCGCACACGGCGTTGACCGCCTCGTAGTACGAGCTGATTTTTCCATATCTTGGGTTGCCATCCACCGAGAGGGAGACCGCAGTACCACGTACATCATCAGGCACGTCTGCTCTATTCAAAAGTGGCTGAATAACTCCGGCATCACCCTGTCCGGCCTCAACTACCGAAATACCCTGTACGTTTTTGTCATACGACTCATATATCGGTTTGCGGCAGGCCACATTTTCATGCCCAAGCACTTGAAGCAAAACTTTACCGAGATCACGTGGCATGCCGAGTTTTGGCTCCTTCAGCTTGCCGCGTGCTTCTTTATAAGGTCTATTGTACGACAGACCTTCGCAGATATCCTTCGCATAAGCATCACAAATCACCGCTCCGCGATAACGCAGGCGGTACTTTTTGTCAGACGTAATCTTCCCGACTACACTCGCTCGTGCGCCCTTTGCCACCTCCGGAAGTGCCCATCTCTTATTGTAGTGATCGAGCACCAGCTGTGTAATCTCCGGCGGTACCACCCAGCAAAATCTCTCCTGGGTTTCAGAACACGCAATAACCGATGGATGTAATCCTTCTTCTCCTACATGTATTTTTTCAATATCTATATCCGCACCGTATCCGCCCGTATGCGCCAGCTCTACCGACGCGCACATGATGCCGCCGGCACCCATGTCTTTGAACCCGACCTTATCGATCATATTTTTTCCTTTCAAAATCTTAAAAAGCTCGTATGTACTTTCCAGCAAGTGCCGTTTTAGGAACGGGTTTGGCTCCTGCACCGCGCCTTTGTTCTTTTCCTTATCCTTTTCCTCCAGCTTTGCCGATGCGAACGATGCGCCTCCCATACCCGAGCGGTCGGTGGCCTTGCCGACGACAATTATGTCGTATTTCTTCCTATCCGCGCCTTTCGGCGCGTACGAGTGTATGATCTCGTCCGCCTCCAGCACTCCAAGCGAAACGACGTTCACCAGGCAGTTGTCATTAAAAGTCTTATCAAAATACACGTCTCCGGCGATATTTGGCACGCCGATAGGGTTGCCATAGCCGGATATTCCGTCCACAACCCCACTTTCAATCAGCTTCGTCTCGTTCCTCTTTATCTCGCCAAAACGCAGGGGGTCGGCGACCGCCACCACGTGGGCCCCCATACATATGATGTCACGGACGATACCGCCTACTCCCGTGGCCGCACCCTCGTAAGGTACTACTTGGGACGGGTGATTATGGCTCTCGTGAGAGATCACAATGCCAAATTTCCTCTTCCCGGACTTTGCAATCTCTACTATTCCGGAGTCCTCACTTGGTCCCAAAATCACATTTGGTGCGTTTGTTGGAAGAGTTTTTAAATGTCGCCTGGAGCTCTTGTACGAGCTGTGTTCCGAACCCTGTATTCCCCAGATTATGGCTTCTGTCAGCGTAGGATCGCGTTTC
>JBBTWW010000063.1:15618-16488 GCA_038062595.1 Patescibacteria group bacterium
CGTTTCAGGATTTTTGAAATCTTCCTCGCCTCATCTACGGTAAGCCCGATCTTGTACTTCTTCAGGCTCGCCTCCACTTCCTTATCTTTCATCTTTGAAAAAGCCAAAATCTCCTCCACGTGTTGAGGAGCCCCCGTCGCCCCGCTTTGCGGGATAGATTTTTTCACCTTTTCGCCGATTTTTGCAGATTTTTTTGCCATAAAAAACATAACCAACTTATCTGAAGATTGCATCAAAGTCAAAATGTATCATCTTGACCCCGTGTATATTATATGATAATATGAAGATATAATATTTATTCATAATTTTATGAGTACAGTTTCCATACCGCTCACGGATGACATGGTGAACGGCATACAGATGTTGGTAAAACAAGGCGTTGCGCCAAATATGTCCGAAGTTGTGCGCCAGGCGGTGCGGATTTACCTCGAAGATCAGGCTGTAAAGGTCGTGCTCAGGGCAAAAGGAGAGCCGAGTTTAAAAGGGGACTTGGACGATCTAGCCACAAAATTATAAATGATTGAGGTTTTGTACAAACCATCGTTTGTTCGTCAGTACAAAAAACTGCCGGATGCATTGCGCGAAGAGGTGAAGGAAAAGATAACTCTTTTTAAAAAAGAGCCCGACCATCAGTTTCTAAAAACGCACAAGTTAAAAGGCCCACTGAAGGGATTTTATAGTTTTTCGGTTAACTACGAATACAGAGTTGTTTTTGAGTATGAATCAAAAAAGACGGCTGTACTTCTGGCTGTTGGTAATCACGATGTTTATCGTTAGGACAGTTTGCCGTTCTCTATTTTCAACGTGCGCTTGGATATCATGTCGACGATCTTGAAGTTGTGCGTGGTTAGAACGACTGTTTTGCCTTTT
>JBBTWW010000064.1:0-15791 GCA_038062595.1 Patescibacteria group bacterium
AGGCACCCTGCACAGGTATGGGTATGTGGAGAACAACCCGATTAATCTGATAGATCCATACGGATATTATTCCGTACGAGAGGCATGGAATGACACAAAACAGGCCACATCAGCCGCATGGGATGCGACAAAAGATGCCGCAGTGACAGCAGGTTCATTTGTAGCTGAAAAAAGCGTGCAAGCATACGACTATACGAAGGGAAAAGCAGTAGCGGTTTATGATTATTTTGCAGGAACAGAAGAGGATATCGTTGCGGCAGAAGTGAGTGTCGGCATCTGCGATCCAAAGTGCAAGGAGAGGGAGCAGAGGCAAAAAGAGTTAGAGGAGATTATAAATTCATTTGATGTAACAGAGGAAGAAAAAGGATATTTGAAACGTTCTCTCGGTCAGCTAATAGAAGGGAATTATACTGAAGATGTCACCTTACTTGGAACAGCCGGACAAGTTGGTAGTGGGTTTATTGGAATTGATTTGCCTGGTGATATTCGTGATATCATCTTCGATGTTACGAATTGGAAATGGAGTTGGGGACATGCAGGACAGACAGGACTTGATCTTATAGGCGTTGTACCGGTTATTGGTGTGTTGAAATATACCGATGAGGCGGCTGACTTGGCTAAAGTAGCTAAAAAAGCAAGCGACATTGCTTCAATGGTTGGTAAAATAGACGTTGCAACGCTCAAATTTACTAAAACTGTTGAGAAGGGTCTTAATGAACTAATAAAACATGGTCCTCGTAAAGGAGAATTGAGTCGTCCTTATCTCAAAAATCCTACTCTTGTAATACAAGAAATCATTGCGGCTGGCAAATCAATTCCTGATCCTGGTGGGATATCAACTGCCTTACGCTGGGATGTATCCGGAACATCGCAGGGAGCTGCAGGTGTTTGGCAGCTTGTTATTGATACAGATACTAATACAGTCCTTCATTTCTTTTTTGAACCATTTTAAATGAGTCGTTATTCATATTTGATAAAATTTAGAACTGAAGAAGGAGAACCGATTCAGGGAAAAGTAATATTTCGATCAGAAGAGTATTCATTTGATTTTGAACCTCGTGCCTCAGGAGGAGGTCAGTCAATCGCAATAAATGACTTACAATTGGAATTCGACCTTGAGACTTTTCAAATTCTCTACATATACGGTTTATGCACATATTGTCTTTATTGGAAACAAAGTATTTTATATCCGCCTCCAGCTTCACATGGCAAATTTTTCGCAGAGTTCATGACTAACAAAGAAATTCTCCCTGGTATGTCATATGGATATACTGAACCTGCGGAATGGCCAGTCTATGTTGATTTTGATTCTGGCTGGGTCTGTATTGGGCAACCAGAAGTTGCTCAAAAAATTCAAGCCGTGGAATTTGCAACAAACAGCATCGCAGTGCTCGATAACGGCAAGTTGATCGCTATTTGGCTTCGCCCCGAGGATTTATTAGGGGCTCTAAAGCATAGAAAACCCTTACCTTCAGAAGCATAAAATAGTATGCGAGTTTTTAGTGTTGAGAAAATTAAGAACTATGCAAACAACATTTCCAAACAAAGAACTCCAATTGCGAAGGGTCCAAACCATAAGTTCACCGGTCTTCCGTCTGTATTCACAGGAAATCTTCTCGGGTGATACGCCGGAAGATACGGAAGAACTTCAGCAACTCGGCCGCTACCAGTACTTCTACAGCAACCACAGGGGCGATATCACCTCTCTGTTGAAGCATAACGGCCAGAGCCTTCACAGTTATCTATATGATGAATTTGGCAACCTCTACGACAATAACCAGAAATCAGGCGACAACTCCAACTTCACAAAGAAAAATGACTATACGTACTCTGGTAAAGAGTTTGATGCTGAATCAGGCCTCTCATACTTCGGAGCAAGGTACTACGACAGCTGGAGCGGCACCTGGATGACGCAGGATACGTATAGGGGTGCCATTACCAATCCAGGCACCCTGCACAGGTATGGGTATGTGGAGAACAACCCGATTAATCTGATAGATAGGTACGGATTTAGGGCTGAAAGAGAGCAAAAGAGACGTTTGGCTGAGCGTATAACATCTACAGATACAGGGTATAGCGAACCGAACTCAACAGATTTATCGTTTGCTGAACGATTTTGGGAAAATGTGAAGCGATACCCAAGTGCAATGGAGGCTAGCGCTGCTCTGATTATTGGACAAGAGCACGTAGATGTGGCTGAAGGATATACCGTCGGAGTATTTAAGGGCGCGTGGAGTACCTTGAAAGGAACGGCTTGGGCCCTCAGACATCCGATTCTCACAAAACAAGCAATAGATGCAGTAATAGAAAATCCTGAGATAATTAAAGAAGCGCTTGGTGATAAGTGGGAGGAATTTCTTCTTGCCGACCTCTACCGACAAGGAGAGATGATTGGAGAGATTGTGGGCGAAGTACTGACGCCGCTTGCAATTTTGAAGGCTGCACAAAAATTAAAAGCTGCGCAGAAGGTGGCGGCTCTTGCAGCGAAAGCAGCTAAAATAGAAGAAGCTGTCCAATATGCATTAAAAGCTAATAAACTTTGGCATTTCTTTAATAAGCCTGCACATGGTTTAAATTCTTTAATTACAAAATTTGGAAGTGAAGAAAATTTGATACGCACGGTCATTAAAAGTTTAGGCGAGCTTCCTGATAATCAAGTATTTACTCAAATCCGGAATATTGGAGGAGCGAATATGACAATTTCCGGTAAGGTAGTTGATGGTGTGATTAAAGTTGGAACCATATTTATCCCTCAATAAATACTCATATGAGTGGACATACAACAGATACGGAAATGAAAAGGGTAGAATCTCTAGAGAAAACGCTAAATTTGGCTGAAAGTTCACTTAATACTCTGCTGGAATTAGCACAGCTCTATATAGAACCATGTCATCGTGAATCCGATGCAATCCAATTATATGAAACTATTTTAAAACGCGATCCTCAAAATAGCGCTGCTAAATTTTGGTTATCATATTGCTGTATATGGTATCTTATGGATAAAGATGCGCTTAAACGTGCAGTAGCACTACTTGAAAATATAATTGCTACTGATAAGAATTTTTCAGGTGCGGCATGTATACTTTTGGCTGAAGCCATGGGTGATCTTTATAATCTTCCCATGGAGGAGAAAATAAAATTTTTAGAGGCATCAATTCAGTATGAACCCAATTGGGTTTACAACCACCTATATTTAGCGTGGGCATATCAAGCAGCAAAGAGATATCATGATGCTCTCAATCAAACTGAATTGGCTTTAGCAAATTTTAAAAAATACGGAGTAGATTTTGTTGATGACAATAGCATTTTTGAGAATGAGATTACTGGTCGTGCTTCACGGTACGTGGAAGAAAAGCTAAAAGAATTAATAATTAAAGTAGAGAAAATTTTATCTGAATCGCAAAAATAATTATGAATAAAGTAGAGGAATCATTTAAAAACAGAGCATTCAGAACAAGAGGCGGTGAAGGCCTTTATTTATATTCTAAATCTGATGCTCTTCAATTTATAGAGGCATGTAAAAAAGAAAATGTGAAAATATTGGGGCTAGACGGATTTTTTCTATTCGGTGAAAAAGTTCAACCGAGTATTGAGAATAGTGTTGATTATTCTTCTATTATTCATACACATCAGCCCAAAGATATTTATTCCGCCGCTCTTAAATTCTTAGAAACAAAAGATGAAAAATTATTTTTTGAAATAGTATGTGCAAACCAACCTATACGGTAGTAGCGTAAATCCTTGAAATAAAATTCATCAACTAAAACAATTACATGATTAATCTAGGATCATTACATCAAAAGCTTTTAAAATTATGCCAGGAGGATCATGTCGGACTCTGGTTTGCATTATCGCCAGTTGATGATTTTTATCGAGTACAATATGCTGCAGAACTAAGAAGCGATACAACTCAAAATATTTATAATCTCCTAAAGTTAGGATTAATAGAAGCAGGTTTTCCTACGCGTAATTGGGATGGTTTTGAACTATGGAATTTTTCACCAGACGAAATCCTTCATCGTATAAACAGCAAATGGGATCAAGCTAAAGAACACCCGGATTTCATGGAAGCTGTTTATTTTAAAGCTACGGTTGATAGCAAAAAGAAGATTAATAAAGATTCTTTATTGCAAATGTCTGAACGAGAAAAATCAATCGTAGAAAAATGCACTAAACAACCGCTTGATTTATGGGGTGTTATTGACATTAATAATACTTACAAAAGTAAATATGCTGTGAAAATTCAAGAAAAGACGTTTCAAATACTCCGTGACCTACTCGAATTTGGATTAATACAGGCTGGATTCCCCACCTCCGATGGTCGAAAATTTAATCCATGGAAAACTTCTTCAGAAGATACTATTTCTCGCATAATATCTGAATTGGATGCGTTGGGACGAGAACCTACCATTGGTGAGATTGTATGGTTTACGACTACTCTAAAAGGAGATAAAGAAACTGCAAAACTCCGTTTGCCATAATATATTGGACCACCATAATAATATGCAATATCCTTGTCCATGTTGTGGTTATCTAGTCTTTAGTAAGACGCCGGGGTCTCATGAGATCTGTCCGATTTGTTTTTGGGAAGATGATATATCACAACTACGTTTCCCCACTATAGCTGGAGGAGCGAATAAATTTTCTCTTTTAGATGCCCAAAAGAATTTTGAAAGTTTTGGAGCGTCAAATTACGATTTATTATCACATGTAAGAAAACCAGAGGTAAATGAAGTACTAGATACACTGTGGCGACGAATAAATTTAAAGAAAGATAATATTGAGGAACCGTCTGAGGATACAGACTATAGTAAAAATTATCCAAAAGATGCCACCCAGCTTTATTATTGGCTTGACCAAACAGGTAATGATGTATGGATACCTCAATAAACAATAATTTGTGTCCGGCGTGCGGGTATGTCTTGGGTTTTATGCCTTGGTACGACGATTCACCATCAGATGAAATTTGTCCCTCTTGTGGCATACAATTCGGTTACGACGATCATGCTGGCGGCAATAGAACTAAAAGATCCATTGTGTATAAAGAGTGGCGCAAACACTGGATTGATGATGGGCTTAAATGGTTTAGTGGCGAACCACCTTCTGGGTGGAATCCTATGGAGCAACTAAGCAACATTGGCGTAGATATAAAATCTGTTTAAACCGGCTCTATAAAATCTTTTATGCAAACAATAGACAACCAAAAATTCCACGAGTATCTTCAAATCAACAATATACAACATCGCCAACGCGCGGACGTTAGCTGCAATTGGGCTAATTTTACTCATCTGTTAACTATGCTTTACTAAATTACTAACCTATAAATCTATAATACAACAAAAAAAAGCATTGGTCGCAATCATAGTAATTACCTTCATTGCTATCCTATTCGGCAGCATCTATTTGTGGAAATACAAGGCAATAGATCAAGTTGCGGCGCCGGAAATAAAGAAGGAAGGAGCAAAAGAAGTGGGAAATTTGTCAGATTCAACTATCGAGAATTGGAGAAGTTATTCACTAACAGAAGGTGTACAAGAAAATGTTCTCTACCCAAAAGATCTTGGACGAATTTGCGGAGATGGGCATCCCAACGCACATAACGTGATAGAGCTTCAATACTGTGAAGACGATAATTACAAACGTATTTACTACCATTATCCAAGTAAAACATTATTCTACGCGTTTGAAAACGAACAAGGCAACACTACGGTTTTACTAGCAAACTCCAAAGAAAGAACACTAAAGACATTATTAGATACAGCCGAAATAGATACTTCGTTTTCAAACCTCGGGTCACCATTTTCTAAAGATGGAAAATATGTTGTTTACAACTTGGAAACAGAAGACCAAAAAACTTGCTACAAATTCGTCCAAGATACTGAATCCGGAGATCTAATTTTTGATAAAACTTATTTTGATTGCACAGACTTAGTATTTTGGTCAAAAGATCAAATGGGCATATGCAATAATAAAGGTGAAATATTAATTGCGAATGAATCTGACAAATTTTCCCAAATCAAAAGACTCTATACAACAAATGGTAAGGTCGTGCCCTGCAACTTTGACGAAGATAATAACATTTTATTCTCTGATAGCATTAAGACAAAAGAATACATCAAGGATAAAGATACAGACATGTTTGCTCCCGTTTGGAAACTAGACACTGCAACGGAAAAAGTAGAATTTCATAGCACTCAGTATCTCGGAGATAGGTTTCTAAAAAAATAAGTCCAACATCAGCCAATAAGCACTTTGCGGCTATTAAGTAAATCTGGTCATTACACTCTGACGAAGTGATATATAAAGCTATTAATAGGGTTCTGTAAACCTAAAACCCTTGTGTATTCTAGCGCTGACACATATAGTTACTTCTTGAGTTTTATCATCTAAATCCCTAAGTTATGAAAAGATTACTCGCGTTTGTCTTCGTTAATGTTTTTGTGTTTGGGGTTTTTTCGTCAGCTCTGGCTTTTTCCGATGTTTCTCAAGATGCACCATTATCCAAGGAGATATATTGGCTTACTCAGAATAAAGTTGTCAAAGGGTACTCCGATGGCACTTTTCGTCCAGATGCCACTGTAAATCGCGCTGAAATATTAAAAATTGTTTTTCTCGCATTGGGATTGGGCGCAGAAGTGGAAGAGGCAAGAACCGAAATGACAAATGCGCTCATAGGATTTTCTGATGTAAATGTGGACCAATGGTTCGCGCCATATGTTTACCTGGCAAAGAAAAGAGGCTCTGTGCAGGGTTATCCGGATGGCACTTTTCGCCCTGGAAATGCTGTTAAACGCAGTGAAGCCTTCAAGATTGTTTTGAATGAATTTTATAATAATGAAGTTGATTTTACGGGAGATTCCGAGGTAGGTGACGTTTTGAACGATCAATGGTTTTGGAAATATGCAAACTTTGCCGCTTTTAGAGATTTGTTTGACGGTGATAAGTTCGATGGCGGCACGGAAATGACACGCGGAACCACAGCACAGCTTGTTTATCGTACAAGATCAGTAAAGGACAATATTTTTAGATCCGAGAAATATATACCAACTGCAAAACCTATGGCAATTCCCGATACACAATTTCTTGCCAGGATACAAGTTGCCATGCCTGACTATACGGCTGTAAATATCCAAGGGGTCGGTGAGTATGTTGTATTTTTTGGATTTGAAACTGAGACCTATGAAAATGCCGGTTGGTATAGGCTTTCCACGATAGATAAAAATGCTGATGCAGTGAAATTATTGTCTGGCGATCTTGAAGGTATCGACATGGGTGCATCGTCACCGGATGGTAAAGAATTCTTAATAACACATGCGGATGGCAGTATAAAAGTGATAGATATGGATACGTTGGAACAAAAAAGTGACCTCGGTATTTTTAGTGTAGATGGAAAAGCGCGCTATAGTAGCCCAATATATACGCCGGACGGCAAATATATTTTGCTTAGAGAAAAAGCGGCAGATAATGTCTTGGTGGTCAATGCCGATACCAAGAATATTCAAAATGGTACGACCGTTGGCGGATTTATGCCGCCTGGAATCGGAGGAGGAGAATTTGAGTCGGGATATACTTATTCAGACTACACTTTCTACGGCAACACTCTTGTGAAAATTATGTATACATATATGCTCGACCTATCTACGATGGAGGTGACTACTGATTACTAGAAGTTTATATGAAAATACGCGTGTCCGTTTTGCCCATCAGTGTTTCTATTGTCTTCGTGATGTTGTCATTTTTTGCTTTCCTTTCCTTTCAACTTCCGGCTTATGCCGCAGGAACGCAGTCTTTTACCGATGTTCTGCCATCACACCCGTATTATGACGCGGTCGAGTATCTTTTTAGATTCTATATTATAGGCGGATATCCTGACGGTACGGTACGACTTGATCAAATGATGAACCGTGCCGAAGCGTGCGTGTTAATTTTACGGGCGGCACAGATAACACTTCCGGAAACTATTGACCGTAATGATTTTCAGGACGTAGAGGCGGGCAGTTGGTATCATCCTTGCGTTCAAATAGCAAAGGAAAGAAATATTATAGGCGGATATCCTGACGGTACCTTCCGTCCCAACCAAACCGTCAACAGCGCGGAAGCGCTAAAGATGTTTCTTGAATCACAAAAAACACTCTTCCAAGACCGTACGCCGGGCACCACATGGTATGAAAAATATGTTCTACACGCCCAGGAAAAACAGGTAATTGATTCCGATTTTCAAGCAGCAAAAGAAATGAGCCGTGGTGCGTTCGCGGAGTTGCTCTATCGTTTCTTGCGGCAAGGACCACTTGCTAGGGTGTACGATTCTTATCTTTCGGTTCCTAAAGGTGCATGCAGTGTTGACGCAGGTTTAACAAGAGAACTGGAAAATGAAATACGTTTGCTCCCGAAAGAAAATGAGATTTCGACTGCAGATCGCCAGCAAGCAGTGGCGCTTTTTGATGAAGCCCATGACTTACGGGATGAGAATTTCAATGATACCCCTTTGTCAGTAGAAAAATTCAAACAAGTTGTCGCCCTGGATCCTTACTTTCCGCTCGCATGGCATTACATCGCCATGTATGAATTAAATCAAAAAGGCAATTATGAAGAAGCAATGCAATTAGAGCAAAAAAATCGCCTTCTCATTCCGGATGATATAGCCACCACATACGCGGTTCACGGGATTGCCAGAGCTTATGAAGAACTTGGAAACTTGGAACTTGCAGAAATATGTTTTAAGGAAGCGATACAATTCATGCCGGGCAATGATTATCCTTATTTGAGATTTGCCCAGTTGCTTCGAAAGGAAGGAAGATTCAATGAAGCGATTGTCGTTTTGGAGAAAGGTATCAAAAGAGAAGAAGTCGAAAATGATCTTTCCGAAGATCTGGCTTGGCTCATTGGAGATATTTTTAGGGATCTAAAGGATTTTCACGGAGCAGAATTAATCGCCAGAAAACATCTTGCTTCAAATCGCGATTTTTATCCGTTGATCTTACTCTTAGGAGATTCATATGTCTTTCATGCTGTTTCTCCAGAAAAAGCAGGGCATTATAAGACAGTAGCGCTGGAAGCAGCATTCCTTGCTAGAGATGAACGAGTAATACAAGGTATTACCGATCGCCTGAAAGAAGTGAAAGTGCCAATTACGCAAAAACTTTTCTACGAGGATCATGTCCAAAGCACACAACCTTTCTTGGACGCTTTGAATAACTATTGGCTCAATACCTCTTCTAAGGCAAAGGAACAAGCGCTTATTGACATCGATAAAGCAATTTCATTAAATCCAAAAGAATCACGCTACCTCATTCTAAAAGCGCGAATACTGTCTCTCACGGCTGCTTCCTCAAGCGCGGAAATACTTACCTTACTCAAGCAAGCAAAAGAGCTGGATGTATTTTTCTATGATGGATATTATTTGGAAGGAGAAGTATATCGTTTACAAAAGAAATATGATGCCGCGAGGACAGCTTATAAAAAAGTTTTGGCAAGCCACATTGATTATTTAAATGCGCAACTGAGTTTAAATATTTTGCCTAAATAATTTTTGACGTATAGCAATTCCTATGATCAGATTATCTACAAGATTACTGCACATTAGCTCAATAGGCGCGGTCATATCAGCAAGCATATTACTGATATTTTTTGCTATGCCGGGACGGAGCTCTGCGATCAATCTTCCGATTAATTCTGTAGTAAAGATTGTGGCTGTAAACTATACCGATCCTGAGAATATTAACACATGGGCTGAGATACAGACAGGTTCAGGCGTGGTGATCGATGCTGAGAAAAAATATATTATCACTAATGCGCATGTTGTGATTGAAGGTGACAGAACAAGCAGTATATTCAGTACACATCTGATATGCACAATACAGTCCGCCGCAGACTCCGCAGATTGCGGGTATACCGCGGAGCTCTTGTATGCTGATTTAGAAACCGATATTGCGCTGTTGCGAGTGAATGGCAATCCGCCGGGTAAACCGCAAGCAACCTTTAACAAACCGGCCATTAATCTCGATACAATGCGCACGCCGGAGATAGGAGAGCAAATTACCATTATCGGCTTTCCGTTTCTTGGCGGAGACACAATCACTATTTCACAGGGGGTTGCCGGCGGATTTCTAACGGGCGACAATGATGAAATTCTCGCGATCAAAACGGATTCTAATCTGATCAGCGGTGTCTCCGGTGGTCTTGCGCTTGATGAGAATGGAAATATGATCGGCATCCCAAGCCGTTATTTCACTGATTATTACAGCTCCGAACGGATTGGTGTGATTTTGGATGGCATGTTGGTAAAAAATTGGATAAATAATGCAACGCAATTGCAATTTGACGGCACTCCCATGCTATACACAGCAACACCGACGACAGTTACAGGATTAAAGTCAAAATACAGCCCTATCGGATCCGCTGACAGCCGCTGGAAATTGACATGGGAGCCGGCAATCGCGGAGGCCGATATTAGAAAATATGAAATAGCATATAGCACAGATGAATATTTCTTATACGATACTCGATTTGATACCATATTTACGCCTGACTCGGATACTACGTTTATCTTCACTGCTGATAAAAAAACAACATACTATGCCGCTATACGCGCTATCGATAAAAATAACGCAAAGAGTGACAATTGGTCCGATGTAATTGAGCTCAATCCATATTCTGAAGGGATGGTATTTGCAGATATTGGCCTAGCGCATGAAAATTTTTATGCGATTGATTTCTTAAAAAATTCATATATTATTTCCGGCTATCCAGATGGCACATTCCGTCCAAGTGGCACAATTAAACGTGGCGAACTTATGAAGATTGTTGTCCTTGGTCATGACGTTTATCCAGAATCGCAGGATTACAATAATTGTTTTTCTGATGTACAGGATCAGTGGTTCGCAGTGTATGTGTGTTATGCAAAAGAACAAGGTTGGATTTCCGGTTATAGTGACGGGTCATTTAAGCCGGGCCAAGACGTTAATATTGTTGAATCATTAAAAATTATAGAAGAGGTATATGAAATGCCATTTAGCCGCGTGGCGACAACACATCTGCCAGAGGCAATAAAAAATCAGTGGTACGCACCTTATATAGCACTTGCGGATGAATTTAATATATTGACGGACGATATAGTAACTCTTGATCCTTCGCTGAAAATATCACGTGCAAAAACTGCTGAACATTTATATCGTACTATTCTTTTGGCACCGCATAAAAATAAATATTCATCTGTGCCATGGAAAGATGCGAATAATAATAAGACGTTAGATCTGAAAGTGCTAATGGGGCTTACTGATTATACCGAATGGGTGTATAGACTCCATACGGATGTAGCAATAAATGCAACCGATTATACGTTGCAAATGGACCAGCAATGCATATTTTTTAAAGATCAGGATTGCTACAGTAAACGCCTATTGGCCGGAGATACTTTTCTCTCCACGGCTGAATATGTAATTACAAGTAAGAATATGTTTCACTATATGACCGTGACAGGATCCGCGAATCCTACTACAGGATACGTTATTTTATTTGGTCAACCAGCATTGGAATTGGCAGTAAATAATGCAGTACAATACAGTCGTAGTAAAAACCCAATAGAAATTGACGATGGCGCAGGAGGCAGAATACGCATATTCGATATGGTAAGTTATTTTAGTTTTCTAGGAAATGAAAAATTAGACACTCCATTCGGTCAAAAAAACACGCTGAAAATTCAAAAAACATCTTTTGGGCGAAGCGAAATAATTTCTCAAATATTTCAGGAAGAAGGGACTATACATATGGAATCAATTTATTACTTTATACCGGGTGTCGGTATAGCAAAGGAAATAGCTACTATCACGTTTCAATTGAATGGTAGAGAAGAGGTTTCTCTATATGACAACACGATGGACCTTGTTGAATACAAGTAGTATATACCAGTTTGGCAAGTACTCCTTTTTATTCTTTCAGGTCTTTTGCCATATCCTGCACCGCCGCCCTGGCGGCATCGGCGTAGTTTTCGGGGCTGAATTTCTTTGATTTTTCGTAGGCAAAAATAATGCCACGGGAGGAGTTTACGATCGCTCCAAGGCCATCCTTGTCGAAACACGGCTTCACGTCAGCGGCTCCCCCACCCTGCGCGCCATATCCAGGCACGAGGAAAAATGCGTGCGGCATGAGCTCGCGGAGCCTTCTCGCCTCCTGCGGATACGTGGCGCCGACGACCGCCCCTACGCATGAATAACCACACACGCCGATGTCGTCGGCGCCCCACGACTCGACAAATTGCGCCATGAGTTCGTATACCGTCATGTTTTTTTCTATAACCTTCTGGTCCTGCAGATCCCCTGAAGATGGGTTGGAAGTTTTTACGAGGACAAAAATCCCCTTTCCGTATTTCCTACCAACTTCAATGAACGGCTTAATCCCATCGTATCCCAGGTATGGCGTAACTGTAAGCGCGTCGACATCGAATGTAATTGTTTTTTCTCCAAACATATCTACTTCTCCCAAAAAACCATCGGCGTAACTTTCTGCGGTCGAGCCGATATCATTTCTCTTCGCATCCGCGATGACGAGCAAACCTTTTTCCTGTGCGTAACGACACGTCTCCTCAAAAGCCCACACGCCATAAAAACCATACTGTTCATAAAAGGCGATCTGCGGCTTCACCACCGGAACCAGGTCGTGCACCGCATCGATAATGCCTTTATTAAAGGTCACAATCGCCTCCGCGGCCGCCTCGTGACTGCGTCCTTTTTTCTCCACTGCTTCTTTGCAGATATACTCCGGTATCTGCGCCAAACGCGGATCCAAACCAACACATATTGCATTACCTTTGGCATGAATAGCCTCTACCAGACGGTCCGCAAAGTGCTTTGTAGTGCTCATCACAATGTATTATACCGTAATAAACTGGGCTTTAGTATAACCAATACTTTTCAAGAAAATCGCCGCGCACTTTAAGGATAACGCGACGATTTCCGGTTCTGAAGACTACCTGAACTGCTCCGCCGTGAGATCGCGCAGTGATTTCTCCATGTCACCGAGCTTCTCTTGCTTGCTCCATATACGATTTCCTACGTCTTCGGCTTTCCTGTTCAGCTGAGCATGGATTTCCGCACTGCGCCGTCCCGGACGAATTCTGTCCTTCTGGCGATACAAATCCTCCTTGTGATCTAAGTCTCTGCGTATCGACTCCTGGAGCCGATATATAGCACCCTCAAGTCCCCGAACTCTTTCCCGCTTGCGTATCTCCCACTCGCTCCTTCGCCTCTCCCGTTCCTGCGCTACACGAAGGCGTCGCTGGCCTTCATGATAATCGCGCCTACGATCAGCCAAGATTTCGAAGCCCTTGTTAAGAGCATCGAACAGGGCATCTCTGTCCTGTCTTGTCAGCGACCCTGTGTCCTTCAACCGCTGTTGGACTGTGCGCAGGTGCGAGAACGTCCAGCTGAAGTTAGAGGATGTGCCGGCTTCGTAGACTACGTTGGATATCTCAGCGCGTAGCGCACCGGCATTTACAGCGCACTCACGTTCGTACTCATGGCGTGCGGTGTCCTGACGCGAATTCACCAGCTCGAAAGCGACGCGCATGCGATTGAGAAAACCTTCACGGTCTTCGCGCCTGAGATCACTGCCGCGTACTTGTTGCTGAGCGTTTTTGAGCACCTCTCTTGTCGCACGCCAATCCGTAGACGACCGCGCCTGTGCTTCGGCGGCCGCTACCCAGGATTCGACCGCTACCGCGTTTTCACGCCGTAGCCTGTCCGTTCCTTCTCTTTTCTGTTTCTCGTTTTCGAACCCCTCCTGGAGGTTTGCAAGCAAAGCTTGCCGTTGTTCCAGTTTCAACGATTGTGTACTGCGAACTTCCGTCTGGGCATCGCGTAGCATGTCCCATGCTTGCCGTGAGGTACCAGCAACAGTAGATGCTTCAACTGCCCGTGCTACCACGAGTCGCAGACGCGCGTTGTTATCATCGCACTGGCGATTGTACTCTACCTAGCGCTGTACGCCGATGCCTGCTCGAAGTTGTGTATCCTCCTGGCCGTAACGTTGCGCCTTTCTATATCTTGCAGGTGCCTGAGCGCACGCAAAAAAGTGTTCTTTGAATTCATTCCCGTTGTTAAAGTTTTCCCTGCCGCAATGTGCGCACTTTTGCCTATACAAATTTCACCTCCTCTCTTCTGCGGTTATAAAAACATACTTAAGCCCAGTACATTTTTATCACCACAGAAGAAATTGGCGACACTCAACGGCCTTTTTTCTGGTGAGCTAACCTATTCATTCGTTCAACATCTTTTACGGACAGAGACATGTATTTTATAATTTTTATGATTTCCTCAAGCGCCCCATTCTCGACCATAAGAGATACGAAATATTTTAGTGGCATATTGACAGGCTTTTTCTTTAAAAGAGATATTGCCCTATATAAGCCTATAAAACCAGCCTCAAAGACCTCATTGAACTTTACATCAAGCAAGTCGAGCCTGTGCCGTGCATAACATCTTGCGCTGGTGAGAATCGACGATTTCAGATAAGCATTGACCAGTGTTTTTCTCGCCTGTTTTGACTTTGAGCGAATAGCATCTTGGATCAGTATATTTTCTTCTGCTTTTGACAGTACGGTGTCCTTGCAGTTCAAGTCCTTGATAAGATCAGAAGCAAAACGGTACACATAGAAAGTAATTTTTTTACTCATAGATATATGTGATGAATCAGTTGTTGGTAATCAATTCCGAACCGGATTTTCAAGGATCGGAGAGCCACGTTCCTTTCTACATTATAGAAATGACACTCCAGCAGCTCCTTAATGTGCTTTATTGTACATCAAGACTTCAACTTGCATCAATATGGTGTCCAATATTTCTCCTTCTACAAATATTTTGGCAAATTTCCGAAACGACCATTTGAATTTCTTTTTCTTTAATGAGCATGCGGCCATTAATAAGCCAAAATTGCCAGCCGTAATTATATCAGATATTTTCAAAACACAACCCGGATAATATCCGGCTTTATATTTTGCATAATATCTCGTGCCAATTTCAACTATAATATCCATATGGCTGAATATTAATTTTTGCACTAGCTTGGGCGAGTTGGTTTTTATGATTCCCCCGATTAATTCTTTTTCCTCACTACGACCTGGTTTCTTGCGGACAATACCCATGCCACGAATAAAATTCTTTAAATCTTTTCTGGCGATATTGAGATCTGCGGCTTTTATAGGCATGGGTGAGTAGTTTTTTAATAGTCTTGAATTGGTCTTAGCCATTGAGTAAGTTCTACCAGGAATTCACGTTCTATAAACATTATGGCAAATTCCTGGAATGTCTGATGCTCGCTCTTGTTTAATATGGAACGAGCCGCTCTTTTTAATCCAACTACACCGATTTGGGTTATGTCAAAATAGCTCCAGACAAGACCAGGGAAGTCATTTTGTTCAATAGCAACGGCATATCTTGCGCCAATCTTTGCAACAATATTAATGTTGCCAAAAACAAGCCGTGCAAGTTCCTTGAAAGGATCTGGAGAGTGCTCGATTTTTTCAATTAGTTTTTTTCTTCACTTAAAGATAGTTTCCTGAATCCAGGCTGAAGATTAATAATGTATTTTTTCAGCTTGCGTTCTGTACTTTTCTCCAATGTTTTTCTTGCTTTGTTCATGCTTATGTACTTAGGTAAAACAGCTCGATTATACATCCGTATTTTTGTAAATGGTATAATAACTGTATGCGAAAAAACCTGCGCCATTATGATTTTTGCGCCAGCCGCGGCGAGACGCTGATAGAGGTGGTGGTGGCGCTGACGATAATGATGATCGTT
>JBBTWW010000065.1:0-3044 GCA_038062595.1 Patescibacteria group bacterium
ACTCAAGATTTCGGGTGTGAAGTTGCAGATAGTGGAGCAAAAGGATCTGGACGACGGCATGGCCGGAGGGGTGCTGGCCGCGCGCGCAAAGTTCAAAAAAGGCGAGGGTTGCATAGTTGTTAGCGCTAATGATGTGGTAAGTGAGGCCCTATACCGGGAGGTTGCGAAGATGAATGTAAAAGGTGACGGGATAATTGTAGGTAAAAAAGTCCGCGAGTATTTCCCGGGCGGGTATTTAAAAATTGAACGCGGTATTATTACAAAAATTGTGGAAAAGCCGAAGCAGGGTACGGAGCCGAGCGATGTGGTAAATCTCGTTGTGCACCGATTTGAAGATGCGGGCGCGTTGTTTAATTACGTAGAAAAAGCAAAGTCAAAATCAGACGACAGCTACGAAGTTGGTTTGCAGAATTGGTTCTCCTCCGGCGGCAAGTTTGGTGTTCTCAGGTACGATGGCTTCTGGCAGCCGGTAAAGTTTCCATGGCATGTTTTGGCCCTTATGAAGCATTTTGTTTGCAAAAAAAAGGTTGAGAAAAATCTGTCGATTGCAAAATCGGCCAAGATTACCGGAGATGTCGTGTTGGAAGACGGGGTGAGAATTCTCGATAACGCCGTTGTTATCGGTCCGGCGTATATCGGTCGCAATACAGTGATTGGTAACAACGCATTTGTACGCGAGTCGCACGTAGGTGCAGATTGCGTCATCGGCTTTGGCAGTGAGGTGGCGCGCAGTTACCTGGGTAATAATGTATGGCTCCACAATAACTACATCGGAGACAGTGTTATCGGAAATGATGTGGCATTTGGTGCCGGCGCCATTACGGGAAATTACAGACTGGACGGGAAGACGATCAGCATGAACGTAAAAGGTGTAAAAATAGATACCGGGTTGATTAAACTCGGCCTCGTAACTGGTGATAGAGTACGCGTAGGCATCAATACCAGTTTCATGCCTGGAATTACCGTTGGTTCCGATTCGTTTGTCGGTGCCGGGATCATGGTAGGTCAGGATATTCCTGCCGGATTTTTTGTCAGAGGGGATTGGAAGCTAAAGATCTCAAAAAACCGCCAAGCGTGATTTTGTGCTAAAATACGGTGTATGTTTATAAGGCTTTTTTTAAAGTTAAATTCGCTGTTCCAGGAGTCTGCGCACCCCTTTAACCAGGTACGCGACGGGAAGCAGATGTTGAACTACTCTGAGTACGAGTTTGAAAATGCTGGAAAGACTTTTTCGCTGTTTGACCGATTCTGCTCGTTCGCGGATTTTATAAAAAATAAAAAGGTTGTGGACTTCTGCTGTGGCGGAGGAGGAAAGTCGGTTTATCTTGCATCGATCGGGGCCGATGAGGTTGTCGGGATTGATATGAACCAGATCTTTATCGATCAGGCGAATGAAATTGCGCGGAAACATAGTGTGGATGATCGCTGTAGATTCCTATGCGAGAGCGTTACGGACACGTCACTGCCGTCGGATTCATACGATGTCGTGATACTCAATGATGCGATAGACCATATCAGTGATCCTGAAAAAGCGCTTGCCGAGGCCCACAGAGTGCTAAAGACAGGTGGCAAGATCTTTATAAATTTTGAGAGTTATTTTTATTTCTGGGGGCATCATCTATGGGATGCTGTGCGTATTCCATGGTTACATCTGTTCACCACCGAGAGCTTTCGAATTCGTTTGTATAAGGCGGCGGTGGAGAGGTATCCGGATGCAGGACAGAGAGTGAGTTTTCGCATCTCAAAAGATAAAAATGGGGTTGAGCGCATCACGTATCTGAATCATCTGACTCTTCGCAGGTTCAGGAAGATATTGAAAAAACTGGAGTCGTGCGGACTGAAAAAAGAAAGCAGTTACATCATGTTTCCACGCCGATTTATCTTAAAGGCGCTTGCAACAGTACCGTATCTGAGGGAGCTTTTCATCTCCACTATTTTGGTCGTTTTAAAAAAAGAGCCGGTTAGAGTAAGTGTGATTGCCCATCGCGCCCATCGCGCCATCCAACAGATAAAAACCGGCATTAAGAAGGCATTGACGATGGTGTAGTATGCGAATTATGATCTGACACCGCTAGCAAATTCGGCGATTACTTTTGGGTACCACTCTTTTTCAAGTGCCTGTACTTTTTCTTTTAGAGTTTCTATGGTGTCGGTTGGCTCAACGCCGATTTTTTTTTGCAGTATGATCTCGCCGGTGTCTACTCCTTTTTCAACAAAATGAATCGTCATGCCTGTTTCTTTCTCGCCGGATTTTAATACAGCTTCATGAACATTATTACCAAAGAATTCTTTGCCGCCGAACTTTGGCAATAGCGCCGGATGGACATTGATAATTCTTCTGTGAAATTTTTTAACAAAAGCGGAAGAGAGTATGCGCATGTAGCCGACAAGCACTATAAGGTTGACGTTGTGATCCTCCAAAATGCGCGCCATCTCCATGTCAAAATCTTCGCGTGACTTATTCACCGGATCAACGAAACAGGTTTCAAAACCCTGCTCTTTGGCGCGTTGTATGGCGTAGCAGTCGGCTTTGTTGCTGATAACACAGCTTAATTCAACTTTTAACCTCCCGGTCTTGATCTCATCGATAATCGCCTGCAGGTCGGTGCCGCGTGTAGAGGCGAGAACCGCGATACGAAATGGTTTTGACATGGCGCGATTGTAGCAAAAAAAAGCCGCGGGGTCATCATAGACCGCCACGGCTTTTTAAAAAGTCGAGCTTAAATTTACTCAGCGAACTTGTTGTAGAGCCATGCGAAGAGTGAGCCGCAAATAAGTCCGTCTACAAACCCCCATATGGCACCGACCAAAACGCCTGCGAAGGTGGTACCAACGCCGCGATATACAGAAGCTACTAGAGTGTATACCTCTGTGCCCCATGATGCGTATGTAGCAAGGAATCCGAATACGAGCATGCCCACTGCATAGAGCACTGCGGCGGCTAAACCGACGCCTTTAACGCTTAATTTCATACGGAATAAAAGGTTAGATGATAAGTTACCGTCTACTCTACCATATCAATGAACTTTTTTGAATATATCCCT
>JBBTWW010000066.1:0-18464 GCA_038062595.1 Patescibacteria group bacterium
AAAGGCCGGGGCTGTTGCCGTGATGGCACTTGAGCGCGTGCCTGCGGACATTCGTCGTGATGGGGGTGTGGCGCGCATGAGCGATCCTGTGTTGATAAAAGCGATCATCAAAGCTGTTTCGATTCCGGTGATGGCAAAGGTGCGTATCGGTCACTTTGCCGAGGCGCAGATTCTCCAGTCTCTCGGCGTTGACTACGTCGACGAGAGCGAGGTCCTCACTCCCGCTGATGAAGAGTTTCATATTGAAAAAAATAAATTCGAAGTGCCATTTGTTTGCGGCGCGCGAAATCTCGGTGAGGCCCTGCGAAGAATCCAGGAAGGTGCGTCGATGATACGGACGAAGGGCGAGGCAGGTACGGGAAATATCGTCGAGGCGGTGCGGCACATGAGGAAGATTAATTCTGAAATTGCACAACTCTCAAAGGCCTGTAAGCGACAGGTCCGCTGCGCTTCCTGTCGTCGGTGGGCGGTGGTAAATCGGGTCAACTCGGCGCTGGTTGAAGAAGTTGCAAAGGCCGGTAAGCTCCCGGTGGTAAACTTCGCCGCAGGCGGGGTGGCCACACCGGCAGACGCGGCACTCATGATGCAACTAGGGGCAGAAGGTATATTTGTCGGTTCAGGAATTTTTAAATCCGCAAATCCGGAACGTATGGCGCGCGCGATCGTGGAGGCCACTATGAACTACGATAAGCCGGAGATAGTTGCGCGCGTATCGGAAGGTCTGGGCGATGCGATGGCGAGCTACGAGATATCAAAGCTGGAAGCGCGATATGCGGAGAGAGGAGTGTAAATTTTATTGTGCCAGAAACTCTTCGGGAGTTATCGTTTTTGTGTTGTCACCACACATTCTTATCAGCTGCTTATCCCATGTAACGAGCGGCGCCTTGAAGGCATAAGACGTGACGGCCACCACCGCATCTGCGGTTTTTACAGGAAATAGATGATGATTCGCCGTAAAGTGTATCAAAAAGGCAGACTCTAAATTGATTATTTGCAGTCCGCCTTGCGTATTCCAGTCTATAAACATTTTATAGATTTTATCTGCGGCGTCCATGTCGGCAATCGCACGAAAATATCCGTGAATAACCTCCATTATTGTAAACAGAGGGATGATAACCAAAACATCGTGCTGTTTTATAAACCTCATCAATTCTTTTGATTCAAAATGTTTTGGCTCATGACTTATCAGGCTTGATATCACAACCGACGCGTCCAGTACTATTTTCTTTTTCATAAATTCAATCGCGCAGTTCGCGTATTAATTTAACCGCATCAAGACCTTTTGTTTTTATAAGATATTTTTCAGGAGTATTGATTAAAAAATCTATACCGGAAGGTTCAGTGTCTGACTTTATTACAGACGAAGCGCCATTCTTCATTGACTCAAAAGTACTGTAACTGATCATCACGACTTTTGGCTGTGAACGGGAAAAAACCATAACCGGCCGATTGCTTTCCTCAACCTCATCCAGGACTTCAGCGGTATGCCTCCTCAAGTCTGAAACCTTCACTGTATTTTTTGCAATATACATATTAAAGACGCTTTAAAGCATCTTTATTGTATACCTTTTGCCAATTATATTCAAGGCTATTCTTGATTTTGGCTTTTATACAGGACAGAATGAGCCGGCGATGATAATCGGCATTTTGGACATCATGGGATCGGTGGAGGAGCACGCGGCGGCGCTAGACAGGTGCGGCGTGGAGGTGCGCATGGTGAAGTCTCCGGAGGACTTCGACAGTCTCGACGGCCTGATCATACCCGGCGGCGAGTCGACTACGATCGGCGATCTTTTGGATGTCTACAGCTTAAAACCTAAAACCTCCAACCTCCCTATCTGGGGTACCTGCGCTGGGGCAATCCTGCTCGCAAAGGAGGTTGGAAACAGAAAGCCGCGCGTGGGACTACGGCTCATGGACATTGCCGTAGATCGGAACAGTTACGGCGGCCAGCTTAACAGTTTTGAGACAGAGCTCGACATTTCTTTTCCTGATGATGCGCGAACCAAAAGGCCTTTTAATGGCGTTTTCATACGTGCTCCAAAGATTAAAAAGGCTGGCAAAAAAGCCAAAATTCTGGCATCATATGACGGCTTTGCGGTGATGGTTCGCGAGGGGAATTATCTGGCAACAACTTTTCATCCGGAGCTCACAAACGATCTTCGCGTGCATAAATATTTCATAAAAATAGTGAGCGATCACAAATGAAAAAACTAACGCCGCAACGAGCCGACAACAACCAAAACGTCGCGAAAGTGATAAAAAAACTTTTGCAGGTTTATGGTGAGGACATTAAGCGAGAGGGGCTCTCTGATACGCCTCGCCGCGCGGCCGCCGCGTGGAATAAAGCACTTTCCGGATACGGCATGGACCCAAAAAATGTCGTTACTACATTCGACGGCGAGGCGTACGACGAGATGATTGTGGTCCGTGACATTGAGTTCTATTCAACATGTGAACACCACCTTTTGCCATTCTTCGGCAAAGCACATATCGGATACCTGCCGGACGGAAAGATTCTGGGGCTCTCAAAAATACCGCGAATCGTGGAGATTTTTTCCAGGCGACTGCAGAATCAGGAGAGATTAACCTCACAGATAGCCGACGCGCTGACCGAGCTTATCAATCCAAAAGGTGTAGGCGTCGTACTGGAGGCACGTCATCTTTGTATGATGGCGCGCGGAGTAGAAAAGCAGGGCTCACAGGTACTGACCTCCGCCATGCGCGGACCTTTTAAGAAAAATGACAATACCCGCGCTGAGTTCCTGCGGTTGATAGGGAAGTAGGAGCTGGAGTTCTAATCTGTCAAATTGCTTCCTCTCGCACCGTCCGAAAGTCTTGCGGAAGTTTTTGACTTAACTTGAAACTGATTTATTATTCATGCCCGGGCAGAAATGATATGCTAATTTGCAATTTTGTATAGTGTCGCACTCCTGACAGATATATGCAAATGAGTTATTGTTACCCTGATGTTACCAAAAAGTCTAAAAAATCTTATCGGTGAGTTACGGAAACTTCCTGGCGTGGGACCAAAGTCGGCGGAGCGACTTTCGATGCACCTTTTGCGTTCAGATAGATCAAACATAGAGGAGCTGGCCGAGGCGCTGGTAAATTTGAAAAAAGGAATTGTTTTGTGTGGCACATGTTGGAATGTCAGCGAGGCCGATCCGTGCAAAATATGCGACGACGAGAGCCGTGAGCGGAAGACGGTATGCGTCGTGGAGGACGTGATGGATGCGTTGGCGCTCGAGCGTACGCGCCAGTATCGCGGGCTGTATCACGTACTGCATGGAAAAATTTCACCACTGAACAATGTGTCGCCGCATGACCTGAAGATTCAGGATCTTCATAGCCGAGTGGCTGAAAGTGCTGGCAAAAACGGCTCTGCAATATCTGAAATAATTCTCGCGACAAATCCTGATATGGAAGGTGAGGCGACAGCTATGTACATCGCTGAACTTTTGAAGCCATTGAAAGTGAAGATTACACGCATTGCCCGCGGACTGCCAACCGGTGGGCATGTGGAATACGCCGACGATCTCACTCTTTCAAATGCGATGGAGGGAAGGCGGGAGTTTTGAGAATAACCAGTGCGCCGCCTGAACCGGCCAGCATTACCTTCCCACCGGTTTTTGAAACGGTTTTTTCTAGCTCACGCTTTATTCTTGTCAACTCGGAATATTTTTCAAAAGCCCACTCTTCAAAGTCGTTGTGCGCATTCTCGATCACGCCATCGATATTGCCTCTGCGTAATGCCTTTATCAACCGCTCGGTCTTGCCCCTGCTCTTGCCGCATCTGGCCATGTCGACATGCGAGTACGCCTCACGCGAGCTGATTGTGATACCAGTTTCGATAATATCAATTGGCAAATCCGGGCATGACAAACCCTCGATGTCTTCCCCAAAGTGTGTGCCGCGGGCACAGTGGCGGTGTAGAAAAAACGGCACATCCATGCCGATTTTCTTTGCAATCGCAACCAGCTCGGCACGGGGTTTTTTCAAATTAAAAAGCTGGTTTATGCCTCTCAGTGTTGCCGCGGCATTGCTCGCGCCGCCGCCTAGGCCGGAAGACACAGGAATTTTTTTTAAGATCGAAATGGTGATACCAATGCCACGCGGAAAATCCTCCATCAACGCGGCGGCGGCGCGGTACGCGGTGTTTGTTTCATCCAATGATACATCGGAATGATCACATTCGACTACAATTTTCCCATCATCGCGCGGCGTGATTGTAATCTGATCGTTGAGCGACCGCACTTCGTACAAAACCGTATCTATCTCGTGATAACCCGATAATTCATCACGGCCAACTACATCAAGCGCGAGGTTGATCTTCGCCGGAGACAGCACGGTTATTGGTTCTATAAAGGGCATATTTTTAATATTTTATTTATCTAAAATGCAGGATATAACGGCGACGCACCTTAACCCCTCTCCTCGCCCAAATGCGGTCAGTCCCTCGCCGGTATGCGCAGTGATGCCGATACGGTCTGGAGCGACGGAGAGAAGTTTGCTTAAAAATGTGCGGATTTTTGGCGCGACTGGATCGATTTTTGGGCGCGCACCTTCGATCGTTATTCCCACATTTAGAATCTGCGGACGATGTTTGCGCAAAAGATCAGCGACATAAGCCGAACTTTTTTCGATGCCTTTTTTAAAAATTGGCGTCGCAAAAGTACCAAGCGAACCGCCACCGCACGCCTGCGATATAGCGGCGGCAAGCGCGTGAAGCACAACGTCACCGTCTGAATTAGCATGAAGTTTTGGCATTGATGGAATACGCACGCCGCCGAGCACAAGGCCGCGTGAAGATGTATCAAATCGATGAGAGTCCTCGCCATATCCAACGCGAACGGCATCAAGGAAATCACCGATAGTCGCCTTGGCACGAGCTAAATCATTCGCAGTTGTAATTTTAAAATTTTGCGGTGACGATGGGATTACGGCGACTTTTTTTCCTATCAACTCGAGCAGTGCGAGATCGTCGGTCGCAGTTATTTTTTGTTCTTTTGCATACTCATGCGCCGCACGAAATAAACTGAAGCGAGCGGCCTGCGGCGTCTCCATCTGCCATAATTTCGTACGATCTAAAACGCCGGTCTGCGAACCGCTAACACGCCGCATCGTGTCGGTAACTTTTCTGCCAACACCGACACCGGCGATTTCCTTGCGCTTTCTTAAAGATTCAACACATCGAGATATATCCGTTTGCGCAACTAATGGATTGGCGCCGTTGTGAACAACAACAACTTTGCATCGCGGGCTTACACGGCCTAACGCCGCGCGTACCGACTCCTGCCGCGAAGCACCGCCAAGAACTACAGATGAAACTTTTCTAAATTCTTTTGCTAACACGGCGACGTTTTTTTTGCTCGCACTGTTAGCAACGACAATGATTTCTGCAATATCCGAATTTACCTCGAACGCACGAATAGCGTGCCACAAAACCGGCCTGCCATTTAACTGTAAAAACAGTTTGTCATTTCCGCCGCGTTTTTTTGCGGAGCCGCCGAGCCGTTTTTTGAAACGCTCACTTTTTCCGGCCGCAAGTATGATTGCTGTTGTCATGTTTCTTGCAAGTTACGCATAATTGTTTTGTAAATTTCCAAAAAAGAAATTTTACCGTCAAGAAAATTCTGCACCGCGCGGCTGTCTTCTGTGATTAATGTGCGTGGTGAGATTGACGCGCCGAGCGCGCGGTACGCAAGCAGTGGCGATGGAAAAACGCCGTAATCCGGCTCCGGCATGACTGGCTTTTCATAGCTTAGGCAAGCGGCAAATGACGCTACGCCATTCGGATACAAAAGCGCATACTCTATTGGCCGCCGCATATCCGGTTCATCGCGATGAGTGACGAACGAACCGTCGTCAAACTCAACCACCGAGTGAATGCGTGCTTCGGGCTCGATAAAAACTTTTATCTGCGCGGGTTTCAGATCGAATAAATACGCGGCTTCGATAATCTCAAACGCCTTATTCATCAACGTTGCGGAATCTATGGATATCTTGCGACCCATTTTCCAGCGTGGATGGGTAAGCGCCTGTTCAACCGTGACGCTCTGTAACTCATCGCGCGTGCGGCCGTAAAATGGCCCGCCGGTGCAAGGGAGATACAGAGTCTTTATGGTGCGTGCGGGGGCATTTTGCAAAATCTGAAATGTAGCGCTCATCTCGGAGTCAAGCGGAATAACCTGCCGACAGCGCGTATATGTAGCTGACGTTTGTGCTTCAGATGCCTGCGAACCTTTGCCGATAACAAACTCCGCGACGGCTGGCCCATACTCTATAACAACCTCTTTCGTAGCCATGGCAATCTGAGCTCCGGACTCCAACGCAGTACGAAAAATCGACAACGCATCGGCCGTATGACTCATCGCAAACACAACGAGGTCAACCGCCGGGTCGCGCACCAGCGCCATGGCCTCTTTCGGATCGGCAACTGCCGTATGCGCAACTTTATATTTGGCAACCTGCTTCGAGAGCAAATCAACATTTGAGCCGCATGCGAGTCCGTAGACATTGAATACGTCACGATGTCGGTCGATCACTTCAAGCGTTTGAGTGCCGACCGAGCCGGTGGAGCCGAGTATTACGATATTTTTCATATGTGAACTTGATACGATTATTTTTCTTTTAAAAAATCATTCTCCACAAAATCCTGGAGAATTTTTAAAAACCCTGCACCGATATCACCGCCGCGCAGAGTACGAAGCAACTTGCCTCGCACAAACACGGTTGCTATCGGCTCCTCACTCTTCCCCGGCAAACTCAGCGCAATATCCGCATGCCCTGCCTCACCTGGTCCATTTACAACGCAACCCATGATCGCGACTTTTAAAAACTCAACTCCAGGAACGTGTTCACGCCACACCGGCATATGTGAACTCACAAACTCACGAACATCGTCAGCGAGTTCTTGAAATCGCGCATTTTCCGTCCGTCCACATCCAGGACAACTGACAATCTTTGGCTCAAATTGGGCCATCCCAAGGGATTGTAAGAGTGCGCGACACGCCTCCACCTCACGTGTACGCGGCTCGCCCACCGAGGGGGTGAGAGACATGCGGATGGTGTCGCCGATGCCTTCGCTTAACAAAATGCCAAGCGCCGCAGAACTGCTCACCACGCCCTGCACACCTGCGCCGGCCTCAGTGAGCCCAACGTGAAGCGGATACGAACATCTCCGCGCCAGCATACGATATGCACGAATTACCTCGGTAACTTCGGAAGTCTTAACGCTCAGGATAATTTTGTCTTCAGAAAGTCCCAGTTGTCGCGCGTGTGTTGCCGCCGCAAGTGCACTATCTACCAGCACCTCAACCACGTCTGCATCTTTTTTCAAAACTCTACCCTCAAGCGAGCCCCAGTTAGCACCTATACGCACAGGTTTGCCGTAACGAATCGCACACACAATCATTTTTTCAAAATTCTCAAGCTTTCCAACAGTACCGGGATTGATACGATACTTGTCGAGCGATCTGGCGCACGCAGGGAATTTTTCAAGCAATAAATGCCCATTAAAATGAAAGTCGCCAACAAGAGGAACAAAAAACATGCGACGCACCAACTCCGCTTTTATCATTGGAACGGCCAGCGCCGCCGCCTCATCATTCACAGTGACGCGAACAAGCTCGGCACCGGCAGATGCTAACTCAATAATCTGCAAAACAGTCGCCTCAATATTGGAGGTGTCGGTATTTGTCATCGACTGAACCACGACAGACGCACCGCCGCCCAAAACCACACCCCCGACTGTAACCGGATGTGAAGTCCGGCGTAAAATCGTCATATGCCCATATAGTAGCAGATTCTTAATAATCTGTTGACACCTTGCCGTATTTCTCCTATTCTAAGCCTCGCTTCAGGTAGGAAATCTGAGGGTTTAATTCTTCACTTTGCTATATAGCTAAAAGGCTTCGTGTAAATGACTGGATCAGGGTTCCAACTGTTCGCCTCATAAATGAGAAAGACGAGCAGGTTGGTATCGTGGCTGTGGAAAAAGCCAGACAGATGGCTCGTGAAGTCGAACTTGATCTGGTAGAGGTAGCTCCAAACGTCCATCCGCCGGTATGCAAGATTATGGACTTTGGCAAGTATCTGTATGAACAGAAGAAGCAGGACCAGAAGCATAAGAAATTACAGAAACAGGCCGAGGTAAAAGGTGTTCGCCTGACCTTCCGGATAGGGGAACATGATCTGGAGACCAAGGCCGCACAGGCCAAGCGCTTCCTGAAGGACCGTAATATGGTCAAGGTAAGTATGATGCTAAGAGGCCGGGAGTTCGCTCATATGGATCTGGCGAGAGAAAAGCTTGAAAAATTCGCCACATTACTGCAAGATGCTGCTACCGTAGATCAGCCGCCGAAGAAGACAGGGAACACATTCATCATGATGCTATCGCCGGCACGTTAAGCTAATCACTATAAGTATATGAAACTCAAATCTCACTCAGGCGCTAAAAAGCGCGTTCTCAAGAAAGGCAAAAAGAAGTTTTTCATGCAAAAGTCCGGCAAACGGCACTTGCTTTCAAATAAGTCCAAGCGTCAGAAAAATCTCCATCCGCGCGGCATGCAGGTCCATAAGACCAATGAGCGCATGATCGAGCGCTTGTTACCGACAGCATAAATTTAACTTTCATATCTCATGCGCGTCAAACGTGGTGCAACTTCACATAAAAGACATAAAAAAATCCTCCGCAAGGCACGTGGATTCAAGTACGGTCGTAGCCGTAAGATTAAGCGTGCTCACGAGGCTCTGCAGAAATCCGGCCAGAACTCTTACCGCAGTCGTAGGGTAAGGAAGCGCGACTTCCGCACTCTTTGGATCACACGTCTGAGCGCCGCCTTGAAGACGCACGACATCAAGTACAGCCGCTTCATCGATGCATTGACCAAGAAAGGCGTAATCCTGGACCGCAAGGTGCTCTCAAACCTCGCCATTGAGGATCCGGCGATATTCTCAAAAGTGGTTGAGCTGGCCAAGAAATAGACTTACCGCACTGTGTGGCAAAATTGGCGCGTAGAAATGATATACTTTGTTTATGAAGCGGTTTTTTGCGCTGTTAAAAATAGAGTATATATACTTTCTGGTTTTCCTCATGCCATTGGTATGGAACCCATTTGGCCTCAAACCGTACGAAGTGGCAAAGCAGGGATGGTTTCTCGGCATAATGGCAATTTTCCTTGCGATAGTGGCGGTGTCTGTGCTTTTTAAAAAAGCAATAGTACTGCCAAAACACTATGGGCTCTTTACATTTGGCGCTCTGTGGGCGGCTTCATGGATTTTTTCTAGCGTCCTTTCCATAGCTCCTGTAGAGAGCTTGTGGGGGACTTATGAGCAGATGCAGGGAACCGTGATTAATATTTTTTACGCACTGCATTTTTTAATCTCTCTGTATATCTTAAGCCTATCGGAAAATCGTGCGGTTTTTGTGAACGCATTTTTGAATACAGCTGTTGCAATAGGTCTAATACTCTCGGTGCATGCCATACTACAGCGGCTTGGATTTGATCCGTTGCTGGGGGCGCCGAATGCTTTTCCCGGGAGGAGCTTTTCGTTAATGGGAAGTCCAAACGGGCTGGGGGAGCTACTCGTGATTCCTGCGGCCGCCGCTGTGGTGCGTCTAGTTGATGAGTGGAGTAAAAATCCATTATTCCGAAATAAACGCGTGATAAAACTATGGCTTGCGGCGGCCATCGTGTTACTGCTTGGAATGGGTACAACTCTCAATCGTGCATCTATCGTGGGGCTGACAATAGCCCTCGGCGCTGTGCTAGCCTACGACAGCATCACAAGACAACAGCATCATTTCACGAGCTTATTTCGGCGCGCGTTGCCGTGGGGCGTGCTGGGAATAGTCCTGCTAGCTGTCGCAACATTCACCCTCTACGATCTGCGCTCACTATCCACGCGCGCCGTACTATGGAGCCAATCACTACCGCTTGTTGCTGAATATCCATTAACCGGAAGTGGCCCGGCAACGTATTACCAAACATTTCAAACCGTACAGACAAAAGATATCTTTCTGTCGGAACGAATGACTGACATAGCGCAAAATCCGCACAATCAGCTGATTCAAATTCTGCTCGAGCGCGGCGCATTTGGGCTTGCGGTAGCGCTCATACCGCTAATTTTTCTTGCCTGGGTATTTTTTACAAAAAGACTCGAGACGCTGAATGCAAAAATATCTTTTGTGGGAATAGCTGGAGTAACTATCGCAGTACAGCTTGGATTTTTATTATCCACACACACTGTTTTTCTCATCGCGCTATGGGCCGTATTGATTGGCGAGACTGTCGAGATTAGACGCAATGCTTTTACTGTAAAACTCCCGGTGGTGGCCCTCACCGTCCTGCTCCTGCTCTCAACAGGCCTAATGGCATTTGCAGTAGGCTCATCGCGTGTCTATGGCGACACTCTCCTGCGCCGCGCTCTCGGTGTGTATCTCAGTGGCAATGACGTGAAGGCTACTGAATTATTCAATCAATCATTCCGCTACAACAGATTTTACACATACCCATACCGCACGGCATTCTTTTTTTACAAAAACAAAGACGCGGCAGATCTCAATAATTGGAACGACGCAGTAGGAAAAATAACCGGCAGGAATTTCCAGTATTATCTCGATGGCGCCGAGCTGGCAATGTATCGCGGTAATATACCATATGCGGAAGAACTCTTTGCGGAAGCGCAAAAACGCGCTCCTCACTGGCCCACTCTATGGGAGTCATGGGGTAGTCTGCAGTATGAGAAACACGCCTATGCCAAGGCCGTGTTCGCATACGAGAACCTGCGCGCACTGGCGCCACCATATTTCGAGTGGAAAACCGACCTAAACACACGCTCTTTTGAAGACAAGGAAAAGTACCGCATCTTCAGCATCACTCACCACAGCTTCTACGAAGCGATGCGCAAGCTCGCACGAAGCTACGAATACGTCGGCCGCGATGAGAACGCCGAGGAGCTGGAAAAATTCTTGTAACAAAAATTGGCGCATCCGGTTTGTCCCACGATATGGGGCGGCCGAACACGCCAACTTTATAAATCAAATGTACTCTACACCACACCTGCGTCTCCGCCCATCACATCAGAGTGCTGTAAATAACACTTCTGATAATCTTCCATTGCCTCAGGATGATCGCCTGATATGGAATCTCCGGCCTTGAGCCATTTACTGATTATCCGACAACGCTCTTCGCTGACCGGCGTGGTGACTACATAATACCAACCTTGCACAGGCGTCCCTCTTGCCATGAAGACTTCTGCACTGGCATTATCAATACCCTCAACTTCTTCAACTATGAAGCGTAACTGGTCACCTGGAGTCGCAACGCCGCCCGGGGTAGCACGGGCTATAATATTAAGACTTAGCGCGTTATAGCTATTACTACCAGTGTTGCCAAGAATTTCCGTTGGTGATTCTATTCTGAAATCAACTACGCCGTTTGAGTCCGGTATGCCTAAGCCAAGAATATTTCCATACTTTCTCAGACTCACGGAACTAACATTTGACCCCATGCCCTCAATGCGCACCCTGACGCGACGAACTGTCACCGGTGCGGATGACACTACGTTAAATGATAAAACATACATCTCTCCATTCGGATGAAAAGACAGCACACCCATACCTTCAATATAATCAGCATATGCTTCCAGTCTGTCTATTTGACGAATCCTGGATGACTGACCGCGTACTGTTTGCGTACTGAGCTTCGCGGTTCGCGATGTCGCTGTTCCATGTGCTGACAAAAAGAAATTAAACGTCTCCGGAACATTTGGATAGCTTAACGATATTGAGGTGTAGACATCGATGGTTGCCATTTCTCTCGCACGAAGTATGAGTAGGCCTCCTCGATTCTCCACAAGAGTACCGCTCGTATCACCGGCAGGAGGAACAATCCCGGTGGATCTATTCACCGTATGGGCTGTACCAAAATACCCGTTAAAGCTTGGTGCATGAACTTCGATAGCTGTATTGTTAAAGTAGTTATTTCCACGCGCATTGGTACTCAGATAAAAAGCACTGACATCCAGATCTTCCGCGGCGAGAAGTTTCCATGAACCAACTTTTACCCTCTCTCTGCCAGGAATATACTCTGTACTGCGAAATGTCTCAGACCTAAGAGTCATGCCCTGTAAGTTCGTTCGGCCCGGCTGCAATCTTCCCTGAAACAGACTCGTATTTGTTGCAAAAAGCGCAACTACTACTACAACGACCGCGGCACTTATGCCGACCTTTATCCTAGTATCCATTTTTTGTTTTTGTTAAAGATTAAAAGAAGAATACTTACTACCAGTATACGCCTTTTGCTTTTTTTGTCCAGCGTTTTTGTCTGGCAACAACGTATAGCCTAAGGCAAGGGCCGGAGCTTGCGACATGGACTAATCCATTACTCAACCTGTGGCACTCCATCGTATGAGAGAAAATCAGCCACTTGGCAGGAGGTAGTCCAATTTTCCGGGTGAAAATCCATCGTGCCAAATGTCCCTCTGCTGGGAACCGTCCAGTAATAACCTTCGGTCCACAGAGTACGCAGTGGGGCATTAAACCAGTCCTCACTATGAATATCTCTCCATGGCGTCGAACCGGAAGCGGAAATTCCATCAATAGTTCCTTGCGAAACAAGTGCCCGCGCAGTGATAATAGCGGCCTCGGCGCGATTCACTACTCGCTCCGGTCGAAAAGTGTCATCCCCATAGACAGTAAAAATACCATTATCAATAGCAATTCGAATGACTTCCGCGTCGGGATGTGACGAACTTACATCAGGTGGTAATGGTGCCGGTGTACTGCTCACAAAACCAAGTCCGAGAACTTCTACCATTTGATGGGCAACCAGAGCACGTGTCGAAGCCACATCCTGACAACGAGGATACTCATCAACACTGTCGCCCAAGCCATCGGAATCCACATCCTGATGGCAGATTTCTGAACCTTGTCGCCATTCAGTATCATCCGACATTCCATCACGATCAGCATCATCGCGCCATCCCGGCACTGGGGGACAACGATCGTCACCGTCAATTTGGTCATCTCCATCCGAATCCGGATTAAGCGGACTTATAAAAGTACAGGGGGCATCATTGGTCATGACATAGCGATAGCATCCTTCCGTTTCCCATCCATCCGAAAGTCTGTCGCCATCAGTATCCCAGTTACAAGGATCTGTGCGAAAAGTTTCATTGGTTGCGGCACGATATATGCCTGCGATCTCACGCGCGTCAGCTAGGTTATCTCCATCCTGATCTTCGGGGGAAGCGACAACATCATACTCGGGAAGTTTTATGCCGCTGGGACACGCATCCTCTGCGTCATCAATCCCATCACCGTCCGCATCGGGGTTCAGAGGGTTTGGATCCTCCCCATCGAGCAAACCGTCATCATCACTATCGGGATCGCACACGCCGCGTAAAGGCTCATCATCATCTGCTAAACCATCGTTATCGCTGTCAAAAGGCGTGTCGGAAGGTGCGAGGGGGCAGGGATCATGGAGATCATCCAGATCGTCGCCATCGGTATCACGCGATAATGGATCAGTACCATCTTCTGTTTCTTCAAAATCCGTTAATCGATCTCCATCGCTATCTTGTTTACAAGGATCGGTAGCAAAATGTATTTCACGTTGATCAGCTAAACCATCGTCATCGCTATCATTCGGTGTGCCATACACGCGAACACATACATCTTGATCGTCAGAAATACCATCACCATCACTATCTCGTATAGGTATGGGGGCAGGTGGTGTCTCGGGAACATGTACGACGATATTGTCCGGCTGATCTCCTTCTATGGTTACCCTTGGAGGAGAATTCTCGCCCATACAGGCGGTCGTCGCGGCCAACGTGAAAGCAACCACTACGGCAACTTTTTTCCTTTCATTGCCTTTGGGATCACGTTGAATCACCGAGCATACTTCATGAAAACTGTTTCCTTCACAATGTGTCGATTTGCCGTAGCTCATAAAATTGAAAATTTTATCCTACTTAATAGAGGAAATTGATTATATCGTACTTATTGGCTTAGTCAAGCGGCAATTTATCTTGCAAAGGGTTTCTTTTTGGTGTATTATAATGTACAGATGAGTACATTAAAAAATAACATATCGGCACAACGGATGGCACTGTTGGCAAAAAAACAGGAGGTTATTTTCCATATAGATGATCTGGCAAATCTATGGGAGATAACGGATCGAAATACATTGAGGGTAACACTCAAGCGCTATACGGATAATCAATTGCTCCATCGAATCTATCGGGGATTTTATTCTCTTTATCCTCTTTCTGAACTTGATCCGGTAATACTAGGGGCGAAAGCTCTTCATCAATTCTGTTATCTAAGTACGGAAACTGTCCTGTGGAGAGAGGGATTTATTTCGCAAGCTCCGTCTGTATACACATTCGTGAGCGCCATCTCTAAGCAATTTTGTATTGGACCGCATCTATTCAAAAGCCGCAAGCTACATGATCGCTATCTCTATCAACCGACAGAACTCATAACAAAAAACGGCGTCAGGCAGGCACTGCCTTTGCGTGCGATTGCCGACATGCTGTATGTGAATCCTCAATTTCATTTTGATCGGCCGATTGCATGGAAAAAGATACGGAAAATACAAAAAGAAATTGGTTATCCTTTAACACCCCATCGCTATGATTCTCCCGAAAAAAACTGACGCACTGCATCTGGCATGGATGTATCGCCTGCTAGGCGCGATAGCCGATGATGCCTTTGTGAGTACTGTTTTGCGCTTTAAAGGCGGTACCTGCGCCGCAATGCGCGGCATCATCAATCGTTTTTCCGTTGATCTTGATTTTGACCTTATTGACGAAAAAGAAAAAGCAAAATTATCAAAACATCTGGAAGTCATATTTAAAAAACTGGGGCTGGAGATAAAGGACAAAAGCAAAATTACACCGCAGTATTTCCTGCGATATCCAAAAACCGATGAAAATCCGAGAAATATTATAAAAATTGATGTAACTTTTCCGCCTGCGCAACATGACAGATACGAACCAGTGCGTTTTACCGAAATTGATCGAATCCTTCATTGCCATACAATTCCTACCATGTTCGCGCACAAACTAATTGCTCTGATTGGAAGATGGGAGCGAACCGACACGCTTGCGTCACGCGATCTTTTTGATATTCACACATTTTTCCTGAAAGGCTGTGAATATGATAAAAATATCATCCGGGAAATACGAGGCGTTGATGTATCGGTATTCTTAATGCAACTCTCTGATTTTATCGAAAAGCATGTTACGCAGACACTCATCGATCAGGATCTCAACGTTCTTCTTTCGCCTCAAGAATTTCAACGTGTCCGAAAAATACTGAAACAGGAAGTACTGATGTTTCTGAAAAGGTCATTATCCGTCATGGCTTGAGTAGGAGCTTTTTGGCTCGAGATAGCTGTTTCATTTCGTACTCTCTTCTCAGCGCCTGGCGCAGAGTTCGATAGATTTCTGAATACACCAGCCGAACGGGCCGTCTTTGTTTGGTGTACTTGGCTCCGGACTTGAGATGATTATGCGCGTGGAGTCGTTTCTCGACATCCTTGGTATAACCGATATACAGTGATCGATCCGCACACTCCAGCATGTAAACCGTGAATGACACGTATATACTCTATCTGTTCTTCAAGTACTGGTACAGCGCTATAGCCACTTCCTGGCGGGTAAGCTTGCGACCGGGTTCCAGATTGGCAGAACGGTCGGGAAATAACGCATACTCAACAGCGATACCTGCATACTGTGCATACCACTGGTCAGCCGGAACATCGGCATATGAGTGTGGTAAGCCGGTTTCAAGGCCGAATAACTTTGCCATCATTACCAGGAACTCCGCTGTTCCTACCGGGTTGCCCGGTTTGTAACTGCCGTCTGGATATCCGGTAATCACACCAGCCTTTGCGGCGGTCATGATGTACGGGATATACCACTGGTCTTCAAAAACATCGGTGAAACGACCGGCATTTTTTAAACTGGTATCAACTTCTTCATTCGCGGCCTGGAGGAAAAACTTCGCCGCCTCTGCACGGGTTACGTTGCGTCCGCCTTTGAACTCACCATCCTGATAACCGGTTATGATGTTGCGTCGCCACAGCTCGGCGGCGGCCTTTCCGACCAAGTCGGTCAAGTCTGTGTCCGGAAATGGATTCTCATACCCTGTATAGTTCTCGATAACCTCATCTTCCAATGCGGCTTCAGGAATCTCTTGTTTGCCTTCCCAAATCTCTGAAAACTGTCTGACGCATAGATCTGCGGCATCCTGGTACTCATCATGTTGTGAAGTCAAAACACCGCGATCGAACCATTCTTTTACTTCACGACAAAGCTCTTCATCCACGGTGCCGGAAAATCCGCTCGTATCATCATCGTCATTCGATGCGGCTGACTCGGAAGAGTCGTCTGTCGCATTCCACAAATCAGTATAAGTCGTCGAACACTGGGACGCTTCCGTCAAAGCAGAGGAGTGTTGGCTCGTGAGAGTGCCAGCATCAAACCAGCCTTTTATTTGTGTACATCTCGACTCTGTTGGTGCCGTGCCGCGGACTGTGTCTTCGTCATTTTTTGAATCTGATCTTGCCGCCTCCTCGGCAGCTGCCCTGGCCGCAGCGCCCCATATGTCTGGACGCGTATTGGCACACGTCTCTGCGTCCGGATAAGCAGTCGGATGTTGAGATGTGAGAACACCGCTATCAAACCAATTCTTTACCTCCCAGCAACGTTCCTCCGTAACAGACCCTTGAGCAAAAACAGAGGCGGAAACCATAACTATTAGTGACAGCATAAAAAGGGAGCCACCGATAAGAAAGCGCTGATGCATAAGATGATAGGAAGAACTTGGGATCTTGCTGACCTTGAAGCCAGCCTTCCTCTTACGCGATGTACGAGACTTTTTCATGTGTTTTTGTTTTAAAAAACTATTGGGTAATTATACCTGAAAATCAGGGAAAAGCCAAGTATCTGTAGATATTGACAAGTATAGATAAACATGTACATTGTCCGTATATGTTAGAAGCACCGACAGCCGATCCAGTGGCAGATAATCCAGTGGCAGATAATGGGAGCTTTAGCGCGCTGGCGCTAACTGATTTTACAAGGGTTGATGCACCGCCGCCACGTACACGAAAAATTCCTCATGAACAGCTTGTCGGGCGATGGTTTAATGAAGTTATCGTTGAGGCTTTGAGCGCTGTTGGTGAAAAATTCCCGCGGTCCGAAATTCGAATCTTGAGACGAATTGTAAAAGATGACTTTGTTGCATCGCGTATTCAGACAAGAGAAGATATGAAAGAGTTGGCTAGTTTTTTAATTGCTGCGTTAAAAAAAGTTGACGTCAGCGAAGATGAGCGTGATTCCGTGAATGACAGTGTAATTTTTGCAAAACCTGTGCCGAAAGAAAAAAGCCCGGGTATTTTTGAGAGGGGACGAAAGTGGATGGGAAATGTTTGGGGAAAAGCTAAAGCTCAAGCAGAAGAACTTTCCATACTAGCGCAGGTCCGCTATGAAATTGCGACAGGTCCGATGAAGGGTGGGAGCGCTCTTGATTTTCAAGGACACACACAGCGTGCATGGAAAGATCAAAAACGGTGGCTATCAGTAAAAAGGCAACCGCCTGCGCCGCGTGTTTTGAAACGTGAGATGCCGTATTCCTACAATGAATCTGCCAAAGAGGGTATTGCCGAAACTGCAAAACCAAAGATGCCGATGATCAATAGGCCTTCGTCTATTCCGAACATTGCCGAGCTTGTTCGCCTGCAGGTGCTCTCCGCTGTCTCAGGAAATAATATCGCCGAGATGCGCGCACGTTACACGAAAGTACCGGTCACGACGATTCATGAAGTTTTGCGCCGTGACAGTATTCGTTTTGGAAAGTCTCCTGACGGAGTACGTCTGGGTGTGCGGCAGCAATTACGGACTGCTGAAGAACAAGGAGGCGTATTCATAACGCATCCGATATTCAACGGCAAAAATGAAGGACAGGTAGGACTTTGGAAGCCGGAATATACAATAAATCCTGAACTGGCACCACGTCCCACCGTCGTAAGTCACAAGTATACGAGAACTGTGCGGCCAAGTAGCTCGAAACCGGCTGATCCAATTGTTCGCGATAGATCAATCGCCGCCGTTAAACCACCTAAGAATTCAGGTGTTCAAAGAATTAGTTGGCTGAAAAGCGCTACCATGCATACAGGGTTCGAGACATTGCGCTATGGCATGGATGAGCATTTGGGCTCTATTTAAGGCACGGTATTTGAAAGTTACTTCAATACCTCGGCAGTGACTTTTTTCATAGTAACTGGCGCCAAGGGCTTGTCTCCAGAATCGGCCTCCACTCCAGCTATAGCATCTACAATATCCATGCCTTCAAAAACCTGGCCAAAGACGGCGTGGCGGCCGTTGAGGTAGTGCGTGCCTTCATTTGCCTGGACTATAAAGAACTGACTGCCGCCCGTGTTGGG
>JBBTWW010000067.1:0-3187 GCA_038062595.1 Patescibacteria group bacterium
CGGACTATCTGGCGGTGTGGACTCATCGCTGGTGTTAAAGCTAGCCGTAGACGCGCTTGGCCCGGAAAATGTGACTGGAATTCTCATGCCAGAGCTTGGGCTGACGAAGCCGGAAAACGTGGACCACGCAAAAACACTTGCGGCATATTTTGGCATCGATACTTACTATCAACCAATCAACACATTTCTGCTGGATATGAAGATCCTGCCGTGGGGCGCCACGACACTTTCGCATATGAATGCAAAGGCTCGTATCCGCGCACTACTTCTGTATAGCTATGCAAATGTTGAAAATGCGCTCGTGCTTGGTACGTCAAACAAAAGCGAGTGCCTACTCGGCTACGGCACAAAGTACGGTGACCTGGCGTGTGACATTCAGGTTATTGCCTCGCTTTTCAAAACAGACGTTGTGCGGCTGGCCGAGTTCGTAGGGCTGCCGCCAGAGATCGCGCACAAGACGCCCTCTGCAGAGCTGGCACAAGGACAGACAGACGAGGGTGACCTTGGTGCCTCGTATGACCATCTTGATCAGGTTCTTCGCCTTCTCGATCTGGGCGTGCAGGAATGTATAGACAAAGGCTTTCCAGCCACGCTGGTACACAAAGTTTTTGACGCGTGGCATGCGAATAAGCACAAAGGCTCAACGCCGCCAATTATAAAAATATAACAATGCTCCCCCCTCTATATATCGGGCGGTTTCAACCGTTTCACCTCGGGCATCTTGATGCAATCGAGCAGATTTTAGCAAAACATAAACACGTGATTATAGGCATAGGAAGCGCGCAATACAGCGGCCAGGAAAAAAATCCGTACTCGGCAGACATGCGACAGCTTATGATTGAACAAAGTCTGACTGGAGTCGGCCTGAATAAATCGCAATTTACTGTTGTCCAGATACCGGATATCCATGATAATGAGCTGTGGGTGGCGCATGTGGAAAAACTCTGCCAACCGTTCGGTCAAGCTTACAGTGGGACTCCGCTTGTACAGGAACTTTTTCAAAAAGACAGCAAACACACCGTGATCGCACCAATTTTTAATTATCAGATCTCCGCAACCGAGATACGTGAAAAAATGTTGCGCGGAGAAAAATGGGAAGATATGGTGCCGACGGCAGTATACGAAATCATTCGACAACACAAACAATAAACTATGCCGATAAATCCACACATATTTCGCGCGTACGACATACGTGGACTGGTGGACAGCGATCTCACGCCGGATACAATGTACGCGATCGCACGCGGATACGCGACCTACATGAAGCGAACGTATGGAGCGAAACGGCTCGCATGCGGACGTGACAATAGGACGCACGGAGAATCGCTCCAGCAAGCCTTTATTGCTGGGTTACTCGCCTGCGGATGCGAGGTTATGAACGTGGGAATGGTGACGTCTCCGATGCTTTACTATGCTACATGTGTGTACGACGTGGACGGCGGGGTTAATATCACGGCTAGTCACAATCCAAAAGAGTACAATGGCGCAAAATTCGTAGGTAAAAAAGCACACTCCGTCTGCGGAGACGAGATACAAAAAATTCTAAAACTCATAGAGGAAGAAGACTTTGACGACGGCATGGCAATGCCGGATGCGCTTTTTCAAAAAAACATATTCCCCGACTATCTCGCGGATATTACGAAACGCGTATCTCTATCGAAGCCGCACTCGGTGGTAATAGATGCCGGTAATGGAATTACAGGAATTTTTGCGCCGGAAATTTTCCGCGCGCTGGGGTGTACGGTGATAGAACAACACTGTGAACTCGATGGGAATTTCCCGCATCATGAAGCCAATCCTGAGCACGAGGAGAACATGGAGGACGTGAAAAAAATAGTAATCGACCAAAAGGCAGACATTGGTTTTTCTTTCGATGGCGATGGCGATCGCGTCGGCGTAGTGGATGAGACCGGAACTTTTCGCAATGCCGATTACTTCCTTATTCCCCTGGCCCGCGACCTGCTCACCAGGCATCCGGGCGCGGAAATTATTTTTGATACAAAAACTTCAAAAGTGGTGGAGGACGACATCCTGGCGCATGGAGGTAAACCTGTGAGATTCAAGACCGGCCATTCATTCATAGAGACTCGCATGCGCGAGACCGGCGCCCTGCTGGCCGGCGAGACGTCCGGACACCTTTTCTTTGCTGAGAATTTCTTTGGATTCGATGATGCAATGTACGCGGCGTGCAAGTTATTGGAGGTCGCCGATCGTGCAGGACATAGTTTTTCAAAATTCTTTGATGGTCTGCCAAAGGTCTACAACACGCCGGAAATCAAGGTCTCGTGCGGCGATGATCGGAAGTTCCAGGTAGTTGAAGATGTGAAAAGTTTTTTTATAAAACGCTATCCGTGTCTCACGATAGACGGCGTGTGGGTGGATTATGGCAACGGCGCATGGATGACGGTGCGCGCATCGAACACCAGTCCATTTCTCACTCTACGCTTTGAAGCGCGCGATGAAAAAACCATGGAGCTCATGAAGTCCATCATGTACAGCAAGCTAAAAGAATATCCTGAGATCACAATTGCAAATATCTAAACGTCATCATAGGTAACGTCGTTTCTTCTTCGTATAGCGCATATATAGAGGTCTTTTCCGTTGTCAAAAAATATTAGGCGGTACTTTCCTACTCTGACGCGGTACAAATCCTTGTGGCCGCTCAGTTTTTTAATATCGAGATTTTCAAATTTTCTATTCAAAATACTTTCCTTGATCGCAGAAATTCTCTCCCTGTCCTTTCTGGAGATCTTCTTCAGCAGTTTTTTTATGGTATCAACCATCGTCGTTAACTTGATCCAGTAATTTGAAAAAATCTGCCGCTTTTATTCCAGCTTTCTTTCCGCCGCCGGTAAAATCGACTACGGTTTCCCACTCTCCGTCTTCATCATCTGTAATTGGAACCACTTTGAAACACGGCCTGGAGTGCCTAATCACGATAAATGTCTTCCCTGACTCCTCAACCTGATCGGCAAAGCTGGAAATATCGTTGCGAAACTGCTTGATAGGCACCGTTTTTTGCATCTTTACAGGAGACTAAAGTGTACATTTAAATGTTAACATGGTGTGCTTTCTATGTCAATTGGAAACTTTCAATCCGTTAATCTCTGCCCATGGACAGGCTCTCGTCAAACGCACGGTCAAATGCGCAACTTTGACAGCTGCCTCAGGTGCATGGCGACTTTCC
>JBBTWW010000068.1:0-6351 GCA_038062595.1 Patescibacteria group bacterium
TGTCACAGGTACCAATTTTGAGGTGCGCGTCAGTGAGGCTTTTCCAATACCGCAACCGACCGGGACAGATGGCGGTTCCGGTGAGGGCGACGGAGGAAGAGATGCTGGCGGTTCGACAGATAGTGGCGATGCCGGTGAAGTTGCTGATGGTGGCACCGATCCGGTTGCTGATGCTGGTATGGACACTTCATCCGACGCGAACGGTTTGCCGGACCCCGCAGGCGGCGCAGATGCCAATGATCAGTCTGATAAAGATGCAGGCTCCATGGCAGTTGACGCGAACAGACCGGATATGCCAACTGCCGACTCCGGCCCCGCAGCCGACGGGGCGGGCACCACACAACCTCCTACGGAAACACCGAATAAACCAAACGATCCTTCCTGTCTCGGTTGCAACGCCACAGACTCAGGAACCACACCGGAAGCCATCATCGCCACTATAGCCGCCGCCGCAATGCTGAGGCGCAGAAGAAGCAATTATGGTAGTATAAGCGAGTGAGATTTCCGAGAAAAATTAACAGTCACGGTTTCACTCTTATCGAGATGCTGGTCGCGGTATCTATCTTTGCGGTCGTCGCAACCATCGCATCGGGGCTTTTTATCAACTCATTCCGCATATCGGCGCGTACAGGTCTGGAAAATCAGATACTAAACGACGCGACTTTTATAATTGAGCGCCTGGCACGGGATATACATGAAAACGCCATTGATTACGATGAGTACTTTAGCCGCCGCGTGCTGGGTGCGACAAATTACGGCGTGAATTACGGAAAGTACAACACACTTTTTTATCATCCGGGGCTAAACACGAGCGGCGGGATAGGTGATTTTCCGGAGGATATCGGAGAGATGTGCAATGACGGCGTAACACCGCATGAAGATAATCGGCAGTGTGACGTAGATGAACGAACGGAGGACACGCTGACACCTACGAGTCCGTATGAAAATGCCACTAACGGCGATCCAAATAGCACAACCGCCTTCTGCAATAGCTGGGGTGATATAAATTCTACCGGGCCCACGTGCGGCTCAGGCGGAATAGCTCTGACGGTACCGATAGCAGAGACCGAACTCTATCTCATCGCACCGGATGGAGGCCGCAAGTTGATTTTTGCAAAAGAAAAAATAGGCGGCAACTCAACAGCGATATCGGTGGCCGAATTGGCTGGCTCTGATACAAACGGAGACGGCACATATGACTCTTTTCAGTGCGATCCCGATGAGTTCACATGTAATGACCTGCTGCCTCTTGTGCTACCGTTGCCGGATGATCTGACGACGACGGATGACGCCGGCTCCGGACACGCCCGTAATTTCATTCCACTAAGTCCTCTTACGGCGGATATAAGGAGTCTCTATTTTTACATCAGCCCACTGGAAGATCCTTACCGCGCTACCGGTGAGGACATAGCGCGTGAACCGCAAAAAGTGACGATCGTGATGGAGATAGGACCAAATACAGACACACTGCAGAGCCGGGCTGCGGAAGAGTTTAAAACGCTTACCCTAACCAGAACTGTGGTCTCCGGCGTAGGCGAAAAAGTGCCTGCGCCCAGAGTAAATGGCGTCTGGTAAAAAAATTGCCAGCCGTTATCCAACCGCAGGCGCAGGCCAAAATGTGGCCGCAAGCGAGTCGGCGTACGGATAAGTGGAAGGCAATGCTTCCCCGTACAGTCCTTCCTGCTGTAGCGCCGCAATAATCTCAGCCTTCTTTTTGAAATAATCCTCCTTCGAGTGCGGCTTATTTAGTATGTAGTACTGTTTTCTTTTCAAACCGATGCAACCGAAACAGTCGCTGGAGTTATAACACTGTTCGCAGTACTCCATGTTTTGGGACTCAAAGACGCTGTAGCAGAAATTGCAGTTGTAACAGTATGTACCGGCGACACACTCGTATGACAGCTCATTGTCAAAGTAAAAATTGGAACAGTCCATGCAGTCGCGGCACTCGATGGTGTTATTCATATACATGCAGTCCTCGCATTTATTGATATCAAAACATGCGAAGCAGTTTTTGCTGTTAAAAACATAATCGCCAAGACAGTTTTCATTTTGCAGTTGGTGCATGTAGAGGATCGGCGTGCGTGCGCGTAGCTCATTGACGCGCTTCATTATCTCCTCGGCAGTCATCTTTCGAAGCTCTGGAAGCCGTTTTTTATACTCTTCCTGAGTGACTTTTTCATTAAAAACATGGAACTGCTTTTGGCGCAGACCGACGCATCCGAAACAGCTCATACAACCCACCATGTCGTACGAATACTCAACCTCGGTGCAGTTTCGACAATCCTGTGAGTGAAGGCAGTCGTAACAACCCTCCATGTCTACACAGTTGTAACACAGCGTGGAGCCCTGGCAGTAAGAGCTGTCGGTGCAGTCCTCGCAGTGATAGATAAAATAACAGTTGATACAGTCGCGATTGTAGTCGCTCGCGTATATCAGGTAGCACTCTTTATTTTTGTAGCAGTAACTGGCGTACTCGCTGTTTTCCGCATCGATATTCACGAGGGCGATTCTGGGGCTCTGGTAGCGCAAAAGCTCCAGGTCTTTTAGAAAATCCATATTAGTAAAAATGTTTAAGCCCCTGTGCGTCGCGGTGGTAGACGCCGAACTCTTTAATTTTCCGCACGACTGAATTTTCCATAACCGGTCCGCTCTGACATGTGGTAATGCCGAGATCATCCACTACGCAGTTGCCGCAGATGCTAAATCCGCACTTCATATAGCGCTCTACGGAGACCTGGCACTGGATTTTTTTCTTCCACGCCATGTCGGAAACTTTTTTCATCATCATCTCAGGGCCACACGTCATGATGAGATCGATTTTTGAACCATCTTTTATCAGGGTTTCCAGAATCTCGGTGTTAAAGCCCTTATGGCCGGTAGAGCCGTCATTTGTGGCGAGGTGTAGATTTACGTTTTTTAAGCCACGTACGCGGTCGGCAAAAAGCAGATGCTCGGACGAACGCGCGCCAGTGATAAAATCTACGCGGCAGCCGTCCTTGATAGCCAGCGCGGCGCAGAAATATAGTGGGGCCACTCCGTAGCCACCGGCCACCATCACTATGCGCTGCCGCGGCTTCCAATGAAACGCCGTTCCATACGGCCCGCGTATACCGACCAAGTCCCCTATTTTAAAAGTAGCGAGTTTTTTGGTCATATCGCCTACCGCCGCGATGGACAACGTAAGTTTTTTGCCGTCATCAAATGCCACGCTCATCGGCCGCTCATTCACTCCGGGAATCCAGACATTTACGAACTGCCCAGGCTGTGCACCGACGGAATAGTCAAAAGTATATGACCGTACCAGTGGTGTTTCTTGTTTAATTCCCGATATCGGCACCGCGCGCGGCATTGCGTTAAGCATCGGGCATATTGTACTATAGTAGATGCGTATTTTCTAATATTTTTGTATGAAAAAGCATCTCGCCCTGATAGCCGGCCTGTCTTCCATGCTGATACTCTCAGGCTGTATCGTCCGCCCACCGCTCGAAACAGAGGAGAGCACAGCGTCCGAGGAGGCTTCAACAAGCACTGAAACTGTTACCGAAACCATCGTCGAACCTGCCGATGAACACATTGTCGAACCGGCCGCAGAAACACCAGCCAAACCAGTCGTCGAGCCGGTTGCTGAACTACCAGATGAGCCGGCCGCGGCACCTTCCGTCGTCTCTTTTTCCATGGTTGCAAAGCAGTGGGCTTTTGAGCCGGCTACAATAACCGTAAAAGAAGGCGATACCGTAAAACTTTCCATAACGAGCACCGATGTCACCCATGGCTTCGCACTGCCGACATTTGGCGTGAATGCAAGTCTTGCGCCAAACGAAACAACTGAAGTGGAGTTCGTCGCCGATAAGAAAGGCACGTTCACATTTTTCTGCTCTGTCTTCTGCGGAGAGGGACACACCGAGATGAGCGGCACACTTGTAGTTGAGTGAGGACTAAACAATTTTATTTATGGATTTGTCACAGCATAAATGTGTCCCGTGCGAAGGTGGCACAAAACCTTTGACGAGAGATGAATACGCAGATTATCTCGCCTCGCTCCCGGAGTGGACGGTCGAGAGCGACCGTGAGCTCGATCGTGAGTTTATTTTTAAAAACTTCCACGCTGCCGTGGCATTTATCAATGCGGTGGCTCAACTTGCCGAGCAGGAAAAACACCACCCGGACATCCTACTGCACGGCTGGAACAAGGTAAAAATAGTACTGACCACACACGCTATAAAAGGCCTGTCGATCAATGACTTTATACTCGCGACAAAAATAAATGTGATTCACAAACACTTGCCTGCGGCCTAGTCGCGCATGCGCGTTTAATATCTGGCGATCACACTCCCCTCTATTCGACCAAAAGGCACAGTGCCAAACTCAAGGCTGTCTGTGCTATTTGAAATATTATCTCCACGGACATTCCATCCGTCATTTGTTTTTGATATGGCGCGCTTTATCATAGTCATCCCCTCTTTGCGAAAAACAACGACGTCGCCTGCGCGGATTTTTCCCCAACGATAAATCAAAACAATGTCGCCATCCTTATATGCCGGACTCATACTCTCGCCAACAATACGAAATCGTTTAAACGGCCACATTTCCATAACAATACTTACTAAATCGCGCAACCTATCGCTTTCCGCCCTATCGATTTTGGTCAATTTTACAGGTTAAAAGTTACCGGTGCCGGTAACTAATTCAATATTTTTAACTACGTCAAGCGCGGCCGGTTACTTCTTCGTCTCCGCAAAAATCGCCGCAATTTCATCAACCATGGCGCGAAGCTTTGCAACCTCCGCTGTGCTAATAGTGCGCTTCACTATCGAACACTGCTTTGTAGCCTTCCACACCTTGTCGTGCAGGTCCGGCCACTTTGTCAGGTGTTCCGGCTTGAAGTAATCGGTCCAGAGGATGAGAATCTGATCTTTGCAGATCTGCGCGTACTCTTCCTTTGTCGCGATCGCGCGGGCGAGTGTGTTGTGAAACTCAAAGTAATGCTCCTTATCCTTCGCCGGATCAACAGGCGCCAGCGCGAGAATCTTCGTGACCAGTTTGTCGCAAGTCTCTACCGCCCACTTCATGGAATCCGGCTCGTAAACTCCGCATGGAACATCACAGTGCGCGTGTGCAGAAGCGATTGTTTTTTTCATGCGCCAATTATATCACAACTCACCAAATGGCATACAAAAAACTAACTTTATAAAGTTCTTATCTTTTGCATAACTTTATAAAGTTTGGTATAATGGTGATGCATGACAACTCGTCAAAAACTGGAGATAATACAAAAAATGCTTGGATTGACACAGACAAGACTTGCCGAAAAATTCGGCGTGTCTTTCGTTGCGTTTAACGGCTGGTGGACTGGCAAATCAAATCCAAGACGGAAAAAAGAAATTGCGATAGACGAACTATTTCTGGATGTCACTGGGCAAAAAATAATTCCAGAAGATCACCTCGCGGCAAAGAAACAAGCTTTGCGGCAAAAATTATTGCGATACAAAAGCGTGATAGATGAAATTTTAAAAAATCCCGATATTCGCGACAGATTTATATTAAAGCTGACATACAACAGCAATAGTATTGAAGGCAGTACGCTTACGGAGCCAGATACCGCGGCGATTCTTTTTGATAACGCCGCACTGCCCAACAAAAGCCTTACTGAACACTTGGAGGCAAAAAATCACCAGACGGCCTTGAATTATTTGTTTGAAAAGATTGCAAGTAAAGAAAAAATTAACGAGGAATTCATACTGAAATTACACGGCATTCTTATGAACGGGATTCGTCCGGACGCAGGCCGTTATCGCGATCACGCGGTTAGAATAGTCGGCGTGAATTTGCCAACTGCAAACTACCTTAGTATCCCAAAATTAATGCCAAAAATAATATTCAAAGCTGCTTCAAGGAACAAAGACATGGTATCTTTATCTGCAAATATTCATGCGGAATTTGAACGAATCCATCCTTTTTCAGACGGCAACGGTCGTGTCGGACGCTTGCTAATGAATGCGATGCTTTTAAAAGCAAACTTTGCCCCGGCGATAATTCACCAAGAACAAAAACGGCTTTACTACACATATCTTTACAAGGCGCAGTCAAAGAACGACAATAGTCAATTGGAAGATTTTTTATGCGATTCCGTAGTAGATGGATTCAAAATACTTGAGCGAGCCGATATAAAATAACTAAAGCACCCCGCCTATAAGGCTCGCGACTTTTTTAACCTTGTTTTTAACACACCAATCGGACATTTCTTTTGTGATTTTTTTAAAAACATCTTCGCCGCGGTAGTAGACCGCGGTGCCTACGCCAACGAGTGTGGCACCGGCGAGCATCATTTCTATCGCATCGCGTCCGGTG
>JBBTWW010000069.1:0-15326 GCA_038062595.1 Patescibacteria group bacterium
GACCATCTGCACACTTATTTAGTGATTGGCATAAGAACTGTCCCACTGGACACTTGGCGCCGTTTGTTGCGGCTGGATCTGTGGTCGTAGTTGTTGACGGAACACACTGACCAGTAGAATCTTTTATCTGACCTGCGGAGCAACCTGCGAGTGAGCTACACTCGAGCTGTGTTAGGGCGCAAGTATTGTTGCTACACTGTATCGGCTTGTCCTGAGGACATGTACCGGCGGTATTGGTATTCGTGTTCGTAGTTGTAGTTGTTGTAACAACACATGTACCAGTGGCATCTTTTGTCTGGCCTGACGGACAAGGTAGTTTTGCGCTACATGCTAATTGCGTTGGCTCACAGCTATTGTCGCTACACTTGATGGGTTTGTCTGATGGACAAGCCGCACCGTTCGTACCGGTATTGGTAGTCGTGTTTGTTGTGGCCGTAGGACATGTGCCGCTCGGGCCAACCCACGTCACACCATCCGGACAAACATGCTCACAATTTGGAGGTGTACCGCGCTCACCCGTAGGACAAGTTGCTGGTGCACTACCCACACAGTTTGGAGGTATACCGGTCGTGCCTGTAGGACATGTACCCGTACCACCACCTGTTGTATCTGCCACACAAATGTTGTTCTCCATGTGTTGACCTGTTGGACAGCCGCCAGTCTGCGCGTAAGTCACACCTACTGCGACTGCGACCATAACACCGACGACAGCCATGAGCGCGCCGGCAGAGAGGCCGAGATGTCTGTTGTTAGACATAATATATAAAAAGTTAAAAAATAATCTTAATTAAATAGGCGACATTTATTGCCGCACGAAAATTTGTGCGACCATAAATGGCCGCCTAAGAAAACATAAATCGCCTGCAAGGAAGCGACTGCACCCGGCTATCGACCTGACAAACCGGTCCGTATATATGAGAAAGTTGTGTACTAAAACAGCCATCAGTTCTTTTGTTTTTGTTTTATCTTAATACTATATTGTAATATAAATGACCTATAGAGTCAAGCATTTGACTACCCTGATTTTAACCAGTAGAGTGTCCACGTTATGTCTATCTTTAGTAAGGCAAAAGACACCTTCAAGCTCCAGCGGGATGCCAAGAAGGTGAAACAAGAGCTCAAGAATATACATGTGGAGGCCGAGGAGGCAGGGGTACTTACCGTGAGGGTCGGTGCCGACCAGGAGGTGGTGGCCGTCGAGTTTACGGAAAAAGCATTCCAGGAGATCGCCAACGGATCCATCACGCGTGAAAGACTTTCCGGGATTTTTGTAAAAACAATGAACCGGGCGCTAAAAAAAGCGCAGGAGATTGCATCGCAAAAAATGAAGGGAATCTGGGAGCAGATGAATTCGTTACGCTAAATTTGTAAATCTAATTGGCACATGCGGCTTGGCATAAAAAAAATCGTTCTTGCCGTGTGTGCTATGCTATTTATTTTTGTAGTATGGAATCTTTTTATACCAGCGTCATTTAATAAAAGTGAAGCAATTGTATCCATCGGTGTAGGCGCATCGGTTTCGGAGATTGGAAATACACTTCATGACTCAGGTGTGATACGAAGTCGCCCAGTATTTGAGACATACGTGTGGCTCACCCGCGCGGATCGGGAGCTCAAGGCTGGCAGATTTATAATAAGAAAAAATCTCACACTGCCTTCCGTAGTTAGCCAGCTTGTAAGCGGTAAATCCGGCGAGATAGCCGTCACGTTTCCGGAAGGTTTTAGCATAGACGAGATGGACGCGCGGCTTGCGACAATGGGCCTCGTCGAACGTAACGCTTTCTTTTCCGCAAATGCATCGCAGGAGGGATTTCTTTTTCCGGACACGTACTTTGTGAATCCAGATGGAGTGGACGTGCAGGAGCTGGGCCGCAGGATGAGAGAAAATTTTGAAAAAAAAGTCACAGCCGGTCTGGCCGATGATTGGAAAAAAAATAAACGCAGTCTCAAAGACACAATAACAATGGCATCGATAGTGGAAAAAGAAGTGCGCACGTCGACCGATATGCCTATCGTGGCTGGCATATTATGGAAGCGCTTCGACAATGACTGGCCGCTCGGCGCCGACGCCACATTGCTGTATGGAAAGGATACACGCGAGCTAGACTGGAATTCGTTGCAGGAAAACTCACCTTACAACACGCGAAAATTCCTCGGGCTTCCACCGACGCCGATTGGAAATCCGGGTCTTGTCGCAATCCAGGCGGCTCTCAATCCAACGTCAAGTCCATACTGGTTCTATCTAACTACAGAAGACGGCACGGTAATCTATGCCTCAAGCAACGAGGAGCACAACGAAAACAAGCGCAAGTATCTGGAGTAGATTTATGCGCATCACGGCGTCACCGATGGAGTCTCTTCATCTGCCGGCTTCGGTTTTTTTGTAATAGTGAAGCGTGTGATGGCGGTCTTGTTGCCATCAGGATCAACTCCGTAGACTTCATAATCGTTGGTACCTTCCTTGAAGTTGCCGTACTCGACCTTGGCGTAGTACGCCCACTCGGTCCCCCCGGCGGTAAACTTTGTAAGTTCAAATCCATTTACCACGATTTTTGCAATCCCCTTTCCTATCGTACCGCCGACGCGGACGATATCCTCGGTAGTCTCGGAAGACTCGCTGTCGTTGAACTTCGTAACAGTCGGCGCGGATAAATCAGCGGGCTCCAGCGGCTTATCCAATTTTATTACAACATCAATCGGCGCGCTCTTCACATCGGACGCAGAGACGGCCTCGATTGTAAATTTATTCTCTCCGGGCTTTAGACTCCCATACGCTTCAGACGCAATATAATTCCACTCGGTACTGCCTGCCGTGTAGCGGCTGAGAGTGTATGTATCAGTCTTCCCGCCTTCATACGTCGTGACGATAATTTTTGCCGTATTCGTACCGGTGGTGCCTTTTATAACTACGGGTCCGGTTTTTACAGTACTGACAGGCTCGGCAGGCTCGATTATCGCAATCAGCGGCGTGGCCGGCTCGTCGTCTGGCGTCGCAGCTGGCAAAGCGGCGACCTCATCTGGCGACTCTGTGATAAGTGTGGGCTCTTTGCTTTTTTCAACCGCATCGGCAACGGTCACAACCTCGCGAGGACGCTGATCCTCGGTACGATTCCAGGCGTACCACTCGCCGGCATGAAATGCGTCGGATATTGCATACAGTACATTTTGAGGTTTGCGCTGTTTAAAAAAAGCCATCTCGCGCTCGCCGATCACAACCTCCTGGCCGATGCCAACGACAATTGTCTCTATCACACGCTCTTTGCCATTCTCATTGCTCTTCACGTCGACTTCAACCGAGCCCTCGATCACACGTACGGCTGTTTCGGATCCGCGCGACACCGCAAACGTGGTGCCGAGAGAGCGGACTGTCATGTCGTCTGTCAGCACGCTGAAGTCAATCTCAACAACCTGCTCCGTGGAGCGCTTCAACCACACGTCGCCTTTTTTTAATAACAATGAAATCCCGTCCTGTCCGTCGCGGCTCTCAAGCTTTTCAATTACAAACTCCGTGTCCTCACCGACGCGAATGACGCTATTATTCAGCAATGAAAGAGAAAGTTTCGTTCCGGCAAATGTGCGGAGTGTGTCACCCTCACGAAGCAGGGTACCGCTCAAAACACGCACCGGCTCTTCATTTCCCCAAATCTGCATCTCCGCACTGCCGGAGGTAAGCGTCACTGCGGCTTTGTTCTCCGTCTTCACCGCGAGTCTGTCCGACACATATCCCCATAATTGAAATAGCAGGACGAATATCAGTCCTAGCGCGACCAGTGTCAAAAACGGCATCAGCCTCCCGGACCTTCTTTTTACTGGATGATACGTTCTATACATACGCCATCGGTTAATTGGCGCAAGTATAAAGAAAAACATACCGGGTTGGCAAATGGAACTGTCCATTGCGTTATTTTACATACCCATCTCCCTCTTCAAGCTGTGCATGTCGCGGACGAGCTTTTGGTCTTCCTGAAGCCGATTTTTGACCTGATTGCAGGCGTGAAGGACAGTCGTATGATTGCGTCCGCCAAAGAGGTCTCCAATGGCATCGTATGAGTAGCGCAGTATCTCGTAGATCAGATACATCGCAACCTGTCGCGGCACCATGATTTCCTTTTTTCTGCAAGAACCAGTGAGCTCTACTGACTGAATACGATAGTAGTCGGCAACAATTGACATCACATCTTCCGCCGTACGGACGGCGACCTTGCGCTCGATCTCCTCTTTTGTAATGCCAACCAAGTCCTCCTTTCCATTATCTAGTCTTTTTAAAACTCTACCGATAGAACGGATCGTCGGCGTGCTCTGCTCTAGCTTTGCCTGCGCGATGGCCTGAGTCAGTACACCCTCCAGCTCGCGGATCGAACTATGTACATTTGATGCGATAAACTCGAGTACCTCCGGCGGCAGTATAGCTCCAACTTCTTGGCATTTTCGTTGCAGGATAGCCAATCGCGTCTCGTAGTCAGGGAAATATACTTCAACCACCATACCGCTTTCAAATCTGCTCTTTAGACGGTCTTCTATTCCGGAGAGCTCTTTTGGCGGGCGGTCTGACGATATGATGATCTGCTTGTTCGCATCATACAGCTCGTTGAATGTGTGAAAAAATTCTTCCTGCGTGCGTTCTTTATTTGCAAAAAACTGGATATCGTCAATGATAAGGCAGTCGATTGAGCGATACTGCTTACGAAAGTCCTGAGCGTTATACTTCCTGATAGCCTCGACAACCTCATTCATAAACCTCTCGGCGGTGAGGTAGACCACACTCTGGTGGCCGCTCTTTAGAATAGCATTGCCAGTGGCCTGCAGGAGGTGCGTCTTGCCGAGACCGACACCACCATAAACAAAAAGCGGATTGTACGCATGCCCAGGCCTATGCCCGACAGCCTGACATGCGGCATGCGCCAGCTGGTTGTCCTTGCCGACTATAAAACTCTCCAGCGTGTAGCGCGGATTGAGCATGCGGCTTCGTATGCCATTCTCTCCAACTTTCACTTCGTTTTTATTTGGCATCTTGCGCATCTTTGGCGGCTCCTGCTTTGCAATCGTGGCCACGTCTGATGACCTGCCGTCGTCGCTATTTGCCAACGCACCATCGACTACTATCTCAACTTTCATAACGTCTGCATTCACAACATGCGCGGAATCTAAAATCTTGGTCATGTAGTGACTGCTGACCCAGTTGCATGCCATCGCATTCGGGGTGCCTACGCGAAGAACACCATTTTCAAAAGAAAGCACGGCAGTATTTTGAAACCAGGTGACGAAGTTTGCCCGCGAGATGTTACGCGCGAGTTCTTTCAATATAGATGACCAGAGTTCCTTGATATTCATAAATATTCATAAATTGAAATTTCCGAGACGGAGCTTCATTTTAATGTGTAAATAACCTGAAGACAAGCAGTTTTTTTAATACTACATATCGACAAATAGGTGACCTCTTCACACAAAGGCTTGGATCAAAATTTGTGAACGGGAACGTCCGATCTCTTGATTATGATGGGACGAAAGGAAGGCAATTTTATAAAATTTTTGAAATGTCGCTATACGTGACCAGGATGATGAGCAAAATGAGAAGAACAAATCCCAGACTGTGTATTCGCGACTCTATGCGTGGGCTGATCTTTTTGCCAGAAACTGCCTCTATTATTATGAAAAATAGGCGGCCGCCATCGAGAGCTGGGATAGGCAGGATGTTGATAACGGCGAGAGAAAGGGAGAGCACGGCGGCAAAACGAATCAAGGCCATGAAGCCTTCTTTTACGAATGTGTGGGTATAGACGGCAATCTGTACAGGTCCACCTATATCTTCCGGCACCTCTAGTTTTGAAATCAAACCCTTCATGGTTCTGCCAAAAGCGGCGACGGTGAGTCCGGTAAGACGGACAGTCTCGTGGTACGCGGCACCGATAGACTGCGGGAATCCAAGCTTGATATCACGAATTTCGACGAGAGAGGTGAGCACAGTGCCGGAGTATAGCGAGAACTCACTTCCGCGTATTGCCACAATTGGTGAGAGCAGTACGCCTATAGTACCTTCTTCTGCAGGGGTGATTGAGAGGTTGACCTCACTGCCGTTTCGCATCACTCGATAAATTCCTTCCCTCCCGGCGTGTGCCCGTATCGCCTCTTGAGCCTCCACAGGGTGGGTGACTTTTGTCCCATTGATGGAGACCACCTCGTCGCCGGCAACCATTCCTCCCTCTGCCGCCCTGCCAGGAAATACATCTACTATCAGCACGCGATTCTGCATCGGATATAACAGCTTCACGTCTAACGTACGACTACCGCGATGTACGGTAATGATAGGCTCTGATGAACCCAGCAACGCACTCGAAACATCCTCAGGCATGTACATCTCTTTTCCATCTACGCGCAGTATGGCGTCACCGGACTTGAGACCAGCGGCCGCACCGATGCTGTCGCCAGAAACAGTATGAATAACAGGCCGCGAAAAATCCGTGTTCTGTTTGAACTCCAGGCCAAAATCCGCACCCTCGCCTGGTGCTGTGAGTTCAAATGTCATTTCCTTATCACCTCGACGGAACATAAAAGTAGCACCAGTGTCATGAACATCGCGAACATTATCTATAAAAGACGCATCTATAACTTCAATACCAGCAACTTTTAGTAGTTGATCCCCCGGCAGTATCCCCGCTCTCGCCGCACTTGAATCCGGCGCCACCTTGTCCACAAAAGCGCCGGCCTCGATCACGATGTTGCCATTTTCAATATTTGAAAAAAGATCGCTCTCATCTACCAGAAGCGGCTGTATTCCAAATGAAAAACCAAATACAAGCAGTACAAATGCGAGTAGAAAATTCATAACAACACCGGCAACTGCTACAGTCGCCCTCTGCCACGGAGTCTTGTGTACAAAGCTGTATTTACTATTTAAAGCGCCAGGCTCCTGCGCATCCTCGCCGTAGAGTCTTACAAATCCGCCTATCGGGATGAGATTAAACGAGTAGACCGTATCCCCTTTTTTGTATGAAAAAAGTTTTGGCGGAAAACCAAAACCAAACTCAAGCACTTTTATCCCCGCACGGCGCGCCATGACGAAGTGCCCCAGCTCGTGAAGTAGTACAAGTACAGAAAAAATTACGATGACGGCGATGACGGTAAGAAAAATATCCATGGAAAATTAGAAAAACCTTTATACGCGCATAACATCTTCTTCCTTTTTATTGCCGATCTCCTCAATCTGCCTATTGCAGGCGTCGACTTTTTCCTGCAGTGTCTTCTCCGCCCTGGTTACATCATCCTCGGTCATCTCGCTCTTGGCTTTTAAAGCCTTGAAAGCCGCGTGCGCCTCACTGCGCGAGTGACGCACCCCTATTCTGGCATCCTCGACCATTTTCCCAACTACTTTTACCAAATCTTTTCGGCGCTCTTCGGTAAGTTGCGGCATGTTAATACGCACGTTGATACCGTCATTTACCGGCGTAACACCGATATCGGCGGCGATGATGGCCTTTTCTACACTCGATAATTGTGACTTATCCCACGGCTGTATGAGCAGACTCCTGGCATCCGGTATACTGATAGACGCCATCGCCTTTATCGGCTGCATAGAGCCGTAAGCCTCTACCAGTACGTCCTCCACCAGCGCCGGTGTAGCACGCCCGGTCTGTAGTTTTGCAAGATCCGTCTTTAGATGCTCAATTGTTTTTTGAAATAATGCTTCTGCGGCTGAGATGTGGTGTTGTGACATATATGATAGTGAAATAATGATGAACTTTTTCAGTGAACCACTGTGCCGATTTTTTCTCCGAAAATGGCTTTTTTCATATTACCTTTTTTCTGGAGATTAAAAACAATGATCGGCACCTTACCCTCTTTGCACAGAGAGACCGCCGAGAGGTCCATAAATCCGAGATCTTTTTCCAAAACATCATGATAAGTTATCGAGTCATACATCTTCGCATCCTTATGCTTCTTCGGATCTTTGTCATACACGCCATCTACCTTCGTCGCCTTTAGTAAAACGTCGCAATTGAGCTCCAGTGCCCGCAGTGCGGCGGCCGAGTCGGTGGTAAAAAAAGGACTACCCGTACCGCCGGAGAGTATTACTATCCTCCCCTTTTCCATATGACGCATGCCCCTCCTCCTCCTATATGGCTCTGCGACGGCCGGCACATCAATAGCCGATGACACGCGGCACTCGGCTCCGAGCTTTTCAAACATGCTCTGCATAGCCACGCCATTCATGATAGTCGCCATTATTCCAATATTATCCGACGTTACGCGGTCGATACCGGTTTCCTTGAAGTCACGATATCTCCATATATTGCCACCGCCAATCACAATAGCCACCTCGGCACCAAGGTTCTTTAGCTCCAAAACCTCACTGCATAGAGACTCCATCACGGCAAAATCGATGCCGCTCCCGAGAGACCCCTCGAGCACCTCTCCGGAAAGCTTTAGCATTACTCTTTTGTACCTCAGTCCCATATTAAATTAAAACTGAATAATAACGTATGTCACAACTATACCAAGTATAATGCCAATCATAAAAATAACCGGCAACTTGCTCTGGTGAGTATCACCTTCTTCGTGCGCATTTGCCAGGTCGGTCAGCAGATTCGTACTCACCACGATGTCATCGTTCTCATGTTTTTTCAGAACTTCCTCAACATCATGCGTAGCCACGAGCTGGACGAAGTTGCCGAACTTCACCTTGACCGACTCTCCCGGCCTGCCATCGTCCGCGCCATGAACCTCGCTAACCTCAAACTCCCCCCGCCCTGCGGGGTTACCCCTGCGCTCTCCGGGCATACTTGAATCCGGGATTTTGATATCATGCATGCTGGTATAATATCATAAGTTATAAAAACACCATATGAGACACATCTATACCGATACAATGATATTTAAAACGCCTGTTCTCGTGGGAATGGTCGTGGTGATCATAACCGTGGCTGTATTCCTTGGAGTCTCACCATGGAACACGATCACCACCGGCTTGCGCACGATAGAGTTTGGGGGGAAACTTCTCGTATACGAAATAGATCCGTCTCTTTTTTCTTTTTCACTCGCATCATCCACAACCCCTCTCTCACTATCACAGTGGCGTGAAAAAACCGGAGCGGAAATAGTAATCAACGGCGGCTACTTCCACCAGGATTACTCCCCTTCCGGAGCGCTTGTGATAGACGGGAAGCTCGTCAGTTCACGCGCATTTGATCAGGACCGCAGCGCCCTGCTTGCGATCAACAGCAATGGAAAACCTGAGATCCTCAACCTAGCCACCGACCCCGTCTCCGACTTCACGCAATTTGAATTCGCCCTGCAGAGCTATCCGATGCTAATAGACAACGGCGCAGAGATGATCGCCGTGGACTCCGGTCTTCTAGCCCGCCGCACTCTCATAGGCACCGATGTTGAGAACAATATCTACCTTATGATATTTGACTCCGAGCCGATCAGCCTCTTTGGCGCGATGAAATTTTTGAAAAAAATCCCGATCGAACTCACTGATGTGCTAAATCTCGACGGCGGACCGTCCACCGGCATCAGCATTGCGATAGAAGATTATCAAACCGAAATCCTCTCCGGTGCTCCAGGCGTGCCAAATGTCCTTTTAATAAAATCAACGCCATAGCTTATGCACTTATATAGTGCTACAATCCGCCTCCTATGCATACACTGGTTGAGTCATACGAGGAGCTGGCGGTGCAGGCCTTGGAGCGCTATCCGCGAATCTCCGGCAGAAGAATAAATTATCACATACACCGCATACGCGCGATACGCGGTGATGTGCGTGATCTCATAGGACTGCGTGTATTGGATCTGGGTTGCGGCTCCATATCAAACACTGAGCGGCCGTGGAGTCCTCTATCCAGACTCTACGAACTCTTTTTTGAATATGAAAGGCGCTCCGAGTTTTGGCCGTGGTACTGCAGGATCTTAAAAATGGCCGGCGCCGACACTCTAGGCGTGGACATCGCGAGCAACTCTGATGAGGATTTTTCACATGCACGCATGGATCTGACCGACCCGGATGCCATGGATATTTTTGATGATGAAAGTTTTGACGCCGCAAACAACAACTGCTTTACCTCACCTGCGGACTCCATGCGCGCGCGCCACATTACGACTCCGGCTATTCTCCGTCGCATCTCAATGAAAAATCTACCCAGTCTGACGAGAAGAGTTCTAAAACGCGAGGTCGCGCTCTCCGGTATAGGGCGTGTAGTGGAAGAGGAAACAATGTGCGCCGCCACCGGGCTCAACGATCGCATCGCCGTGCAAGTCGCCCGAGTATTAAAGGAAGGCGGCATCTACACCCTCGCCGAATTCGTCTACCGCAAAAAAGACGGCGTCCTGCAAAGAGAGAGAAGTTTGTACTAGGCGTCGGCATCACGATCTACGCCAGGAGATAAGCTACTTACTGGCAAAAACACGCAGCTGTCCTTTGCCGTACTCGGCCGGAAAGATCTCAGAAACTGGTGAGTTGTTGTCGTCCGTGTAACGCAACATCGATATTTGTGTCGTTGCGCCATTCACCACTAGTATCACTCTGTCTCCAATTCGGCGATTGTCGATTGCGCCGTACTGCGAATACCGAATAGGCGAAAAACACGTCAATGAAACGCTATCAGCCTCAATGACATCGCATGGAAAAGTTAAGCTCGGATATGGTCCTTGGCCTACTGCATTGGCAAATTTCATGTTAATTTTCAGATCACATCCATCTTCCGCCATACTGATAAGTTTGCCAACGGTGCCTGATGATAAGGTGACCGCACTATCCCAACCGGCGTCAAATGTTCCCTTAAGAGCTACAGACCAATTTGGATTGCATTTTACTTTTTGCGATTTTTCTGATGAATCACCGGCAAAAGAAACCGTTACTGAAGCGGCAAAAACAAACATCACTCCGCTGAGGATGGCGAACTTTTTAAACCTTCTCATATTGATAGTGGTTAAATTACGTTAATGGTAACATTCTCCGCAGCATAGTACAAGAAAATAATTCTTGCGAGCGGACGATAATAGTTCCGGACAGTATTTCTGTCGTGGTGTTGATGATGCGCTTCAGCATGTCTAAACTTGGCACGCGCCCGAAGATTCAACCTGAACCTATTCCAAGATGTTTTTGTCTTTTAGAAACGCTTCAGGATCTTCTACCACCCCATCAAGTGCCGTAAAGGCCAAACCCAAAGCCGCTTGATAGTCTTCTTGTGCCGCAATTTCATCACATGTTTCTAGACCTAAAACTTCACGACATGCATCTGCAATATCTGCGACGCTTGGCTCTTCACCCAAATCCCCTGGAGTTTCTCCTAATGCCATGCCTAAATTATACTACAATTTATCAAATATGCCTAATGCACTCGCAACACATCGCATGGCCGTTGTGTTGTAGTAATCATGCCAACCTCTTTCAGTATTTTTTGACTTGTACAGGCCATTTATGGTAATACAGCCTTGCTTATGAAAAGAAACATGAATTTCGTTGTCTACATAGAACAGGACGAAGACGGGGTTTTTGTCGGCTCTATTCCCTCCATCCCGGGCTGTCATGCACAAGGTGACACTCAAGAGGAGATGCTGGAAAACCTTGATGAAGTTACGAGATTATGTTTGCGCAATCTCGAGGTTCAATATGCCTAAACTGATTATGCTCTCTTGAATACTAAATTCGCCTGTTTTACAAGATCTCTTTGATCTTTGTTGGCATTTTGCGCAGCTTCCCTGAAAACTGTGATCTTTTCATCTACTGAAGCATTGTGAAAAAAATCCGAAAAATCTTTATTTGAGCGCCGAAAAGTTTTTGCTAATTTTTTAGTAGATGCCATATGATATTTATCTTAATGATTTTCTTAAACTGGTCGCAGTGTAAACATTTGGTATGTGTTTGTCAATATTGTCGCCAATACTAATATCTACCAATTTTTTTATAGAATTCTCCTCATAATTCTTTTCAACTAAAAAGATTGTCACATCTTTACCGTATTTTAACCTAATTTTGTTGACTGTATTTTTTGCGCCAAAGAATTGATTTATAAATGCGGATTTAGGTATATTTCTGCCCTCTAACAATTCTCTCTTTTTTGTAAAATTCCATGCAAGATCGGGTCTTTGAAAGATATAAAAAATATAAACAAGCCTGTTCTTTTTTAAAGAACGTTCAATATTTTGAACTGCCTTTTCGTATCTCCAAAAAGTTCCATCTAAGATAAAATTTTGTTTTCTATGCAGTACAAGGTCATGCATCTTGTCAACAATCAATGAAATCGCTCCTTGAAATATTTTGGAGTTTTTGCCGGTATACCCGGGTAAGAATTCTCTAATTTCGTCACCATCTATACGTACAACTTTGGGTCTATCTTTTTCAATAATTTTGATAAGCCTTTTTGAGAATTCTGTCTTTCCGGCACCTGGTGAACCTGCCATAAAAACAGATACCGGCACATCGCTGGCTGTATAAATAGATATATTTGTCAGTTTTTTTGCTATTTTTATTTTATTTCTTCTGGCATATGCATCTGCCACTGATTTTATTGGCTTTTTAGGCATGTATACAAGTTACATGTTCCAAATATGAGTATACTTAGCTCCGGTAAAACACAGATGAGCAAGTTTTGTTGAATAAATTATTTTTTAGCGAGCGAACAGGCTAGGGCATGGTGGCATAAAAAAAATGAATTACCATATTTTAAATTACTCTGATAAACCATAAGATCTAAGACAAACTTTATACGCATAATCCCTAGTTATGAAATCAATTTCCCTACCAGGAAAAGTTTTTTTAAAAAGCTCAATAACTTCACTATTACATTTTTTTATAATTTTTGCTGATCTAATCTCATACCAATAAAATCCAGCTGTAAGAATTATGAGAACTAGAACAATTGATGCTGTAAATTCCTTTTTCATATTGGGTTGAATATAGATGATTTACCATCATCCGGATATTTTGTTTTTCAATATATCTTTCATATCGGATACTAAAGCTTTGTCAGAATCTTCTTTAATGTGTGGCTCCGAAAAGATTATACTAAGACATTTTTCAAGGATTTGAGCTCTTTCAGACGTTCCTGTATAGGATTTAGCCAAGCTATTCATAGTTTCTATTGCAATATGCCTAAATTTATATGCCTCATATAACTTTTTATGCACAAGAAATCTCTGGATAAAAAAGATCGCAAAGTAGCCTGGTATTATGAATGATGAAAGTCTCAGCAATGCAGCACCTAGGGAAATCTCTATTAGCTGTCTATCGCCATTATCATTTGTAACTATTAATAAATCTTTTATCGCATCTACCTCCGTAAATATAAAAGCACCGCATCCTACGGCCAACACGAGCCAAATCCATACACTCCAGCATTTATGTTCGTTTGATTTTTGATCAAATGTTGCACTTCTTTTACTTAATGCAGTTGCCAGTGTTTTACTTTCAGTTTTAATCCAATTATTGGCTGTATCAATAGCCTTATTAAAGTTGTCTTTGTTGTCATATATTTTTTCTACGATTTTTTCAATTTCCTTGAATTGTTTTTCGGTTTTAGCGGAAAATTCAGTATTGAGCGATATACGCAATAAAATTGTATCGTGTAAAATTAAAAACTCACTAATGTAAGAATCAAGTAATACTGATGCATCTACCTGTCTATCTTCAACTTTATATGTTATGCGACTATACCACTTGCTATTATTTAAACTTTTTTCAAATCCGTCAAACACAATAGTTGGATTTGTTGGCTGAGTAAGATCCAATTTATTCAACCATGCTATTGCTTGTTGAATGAGGTCAATAAAAAATCGAAGCCTATCAAGAATATAGTTATCCAACTCGATAGATTGGTTTTTTTCAAAAATTGATTTTATTTCAAGCAACCCGCGGTCTAGGTAAAATATTCGATTATGATGTGATTTCCTAGAATCAATATCGTCTACTGATATGTTCGTTAACCCAACACGCTCATCAAAAACCGCTTCAAATGTTTTTTTGGGAAAACTGGAAATAAAATCACCTGCTTTCATATTTTAAAAATAAAAATTACATCTCCGACATACCCATGCCGCCCATGCCGCCCATGCCGCCCATGCCGCCCACGCCGCCGTGGCCGCCGGATTCAGACTTTGTTTCTTCAGGAATGTCTGTGACTGCGGCGCGGGTGGTGAGGAAGAGAGCGGCTACAGAGGCGGCACTCTGGAGTGCCGTGCGCGTAACCTTTGTCGGATCGATAATTCCGGCCTTCACCATATCAACATCCATCTTCATGGATGCGGCGTCAAAACCATGGCCGGGCTTTGCTTTCATTATCTCATTGCAAACCACGGAGCCTTCACGACCGGCATTTTCTGCAATCTGCCACGCTGGAATAGAGAGAGCTTTTTTTACGATCTGCACTCCGGTAAGACTGTCTCCGGTAAGCTCGATCTGATCGAGTACGGCAGCGGCCTGTAGCAGAGCCACACCGCCACCGGGGACAATTCCCTCCTCCACCGCCGCCTTTGTCGCCTGGACAGCGTCTTCGATGCGGTGTTTTTTCTCTTTTAATTCAACTTCGGTCGCGGCACCTACTTTTATAATCGCAACGCCGCCGGATAGTTTTGCCAATCTCTCGTGTAGCTTTTCGCGGTCAAACTCGGACTTGGTATCCTCCAGCGCCGCCTTGATCTCACGTGCACGCGCATCTATCAACTTCTTGTCGCCCTTGCCCTCGATAATCACCGTTGCTTCTTTATTTGCAACCACCTTTCGTGCCTCGCCGAGATCTTCAAGCTTCGCAGAGTCGAGTTTGCGGCCGAGCTCGTCGGTAATCACAGTGGCGCCCGTTAGAGCGGCTATGTCTTTTAGCATTTCTTTTCTACGATCACCAAATGCTGGAGCTTTTACAGCCAGCACGTTGAATGTGCCGCGGAGTTTGTTCAAAACAAAAGTCGCAAGTGCCTCGCCTTCCACATCTTCACCGATGATCACGAGGTCTTTCTTGCCGGCCTGCGCGAGCTTTTCGAGCAGAGGAAGAATGTCCTGGATTGATGTAATCTTGCGGTCGGTAACCAGAATTTTTGGATTTTCCCATACAGCCTCCATGCGGGTAGGATCGGTCACCATATATGGAGAGATGTAGCCGTTATCAAACTGCATACCCTCGACGTGCTCGATCTCCAATCCAAGAGTCTGTGACTCCTCTACGGTGATCACACCATCGGAGCCAACTCTCTCCATCGCGTCTGCTATCAGCTGGCCGACTTTTTCATCCTGCGCTGAGATCGTAGCCACTTGCTGTCGCTCCTCTCGTGTCGTGATTTTTTTTGCAATTCTTTGCAGCTCTTTTACTATCACTTCAACGGCTTTTTCAATTACACCG
>JBBTWW010000070.1:0-2514 GCA_038062595.1 Patescibacteria group bacterium
TGTCACAGGTACCAATTTTGAGGTGCGCGTCAGTGAGGCTTTTCCAATACCGCAATCGATGGGAAACGACGGGGGGAGCGGTGAACCGGATGCTGGAGGTGAGCCGATCAATGGTGATGCTGGCACAGATGCTGGTGATTCGACAAGCGACGTGGACGCTGGCGGTGATTCGACAGATGGCGGTGAGGATCCGGTCGATGACGCGGGTATGGATGCTTCATCCGATGCGAACGGTTTGCCGGATGCCGGGCACCACCGCGATGCGGGGCAGGCTGTGCCCGACGCAAATCAGATTGACGCAGACGATGGTGGCCACATTGCCACCGACGCGAACAGACCGACAGCCGATTCCGGCCCCGTAGACCCCGCGGACGGGGCAGACGGGGCAAGCCACACACCACCACCTCCTACGGAAACACCGGACAAACCCGAAAGCCCTTCCTGCCTCGGTTGCAACGCCACAGATTCAGGCACCACACCCGAAGCCATCATCGCCACTATAGCCGCCGCGGCAATGCTGAGAAAACGACGCAGGTTTGATTATTGAATATTGTTAAGTACAAATTCTTTTACGGAAATTGCGTCTTCAAAAGCTTTTTTAGCGTCTTTCCATGAAAATTCCGGATAGTCTCCGGGATAGCGCGTTTCGATGTAATAACGATTCAGGTTCACAAGATACTCATGAAGACTATGAACCGCTGGATGAATCTCATGTATTAGTGTTTCCATCTGTATCAAATCATGTACCTTTTGGAAATTTCTAGAATGAAACACGAGAAATCCTTTTAAATATTTTTCAGCTATTTGCTGGGATAAAAAACACACCGTGCTGGGATGACCAAGTTCATCCAAAATAGCACGCGCAGATAACTCATCTTCTTCAGCTTTTAAAAACCATGCTTTGTAGATTTCATTGTGCTGCATACAAAATCTTTCCTTTTGTTAGGATATCTTTTATAAAAAAATCTCCGGCCTCCTCCATTTTCTTCACTTGGCCCGGCGTATAAACTATTATATCCATTGGGAACGGTCGAGGGAAAATTGATCCATCGATTGCACGTGCCGTTTTCCGCACGTCATCTGTTTCTTTAACCACAAACAAATCAACATCACTGTCTGCATTTGGCTTGCCCCAAGCCCATGATCCGAACAATATAACTTTCTGTGGAGAATAATTATCCACTATTCTACGTGTCACGTCAGACAATACCGATAAAACGCCATTTGCTGTCATGCACCTATTGTACCATATTTTCACAATAATTGATTATGTGAAAGATACCTGATTTTGTAGCATGAAAACTGGACAATCAGGCTTGAATAAGGGTATAAGTGTATTCTCAACCCATATAATCATGGTGAAGCCGGACAGATTAGGTGGTTCACCTCTGGAAGCCCGTCAAAAGGAAAGGGTTTCTTCGAGTGTGCATGATACTACCAGAGTAGTCAGCTCCGTGGCGGCTGCGGTTGCGGCGACGATGGCGGCGGGTCATGCCTATGCGCAGGATATGCCGGAGCCGAGGGAGTTTCCGGGTGTCGATGGAGAGTTAAGAGTATTGGGTTTAACGCTCAATCCGGATGGTGTGGTACGATGGGCTGTATGTACCCAAGCAAATTGTAATGGGGATGCATTACAACTACAGGCGCCTATAGAAATAACTGAATCTGCAATTGTGACGGGCCTTGTTGAATCTCAAGATCCACCAACGACACCATATGGACAGCAGGTAATTGTAACTGAGAGTGGTAACACGTTTGTAGATTATGGCGGCATTATATCCAGAAACGGCGAACCGTGGTTTGATTTGCGGGGTAATGGTGGAGTATGGTCAGTTAGCCAGTACCCTGGCGGACGATTGGCAATTGCATTAACAAGAAGCCCATTTCAGACTGGTAGTGCCGACATTTTTTTAATTGATGAAGATGATCCTGGTGGTCATCGCGATGAGTTTGATGCCGCCGCTGTGCCATTAAGAGACATAAATAGAACGGATAGAAATGAGCTTGGCATAGCAGTATTCCAAGGACGCGGTGAAGCTTTTGTGAGCGTTGAACAACTCCGAGAAGGAGCGGTTGATATGCATGATATTATTTCCAGTGCAGATATAGTCAGATATGAAGCTGATAAGTCCGTATACGATCCATCTCATCGCTGGATAAATCCCGCGCCAGTTGCTGGACTAAACACGGTAGATGAAGATGAGATTAATCTATCATGCGCTGAGCGGGTACTCATTGACGATGTAACGGGCGATAGAACACTTGCATCGTGTTTATCATTTACTCGCGTACACGATCGCAATTCCGATACGCCAATGTACTCCTGCGTATACATGCCTGCGCCGGCGGCGGATGTGGATCATGACCTCACACCGGATGCCGAGGATAACTGCCCCGGAGTGGCAAACAGAGATCAGGCGGATTGGGATGAAGACGGACTTGGTGATGCGTGTGATCCCGACTCCGATAACGACGGCAGAAATGACAGCAATGATCCATGCCCGCAGAACTTTA
>JBBTWW010000071.1:0-7005 GCA_038062595.1 Patescibacteria group bacterium
CCTTTGAAAAACTTTACTTTTGCCGATTTTTTAATCTCTACAGCCGCCCATGCGACGCTATCCAAGTCCGGGAAAGAAGCCTCGTCAACCACTGTCACGTTTTGAAATGACCTCATCAGTATCACCGCGGCTTCCGCACGATTTAATGTTTTGTTCGGCAGAAATTGGCCGGTCGGATTTCCGTCTTTGTCAGACATTCCCGAAACAATTCCAAGTTTTTTTGCAGTTTCAATGGATCTGTACTGCGGAAAAGACTGAGGAACATCGGAAAAAGAAGGCGCGCCAATAGTAATTTCCGGTACTGCAAGCGCCTTAATGACCCAGTCGGTGTACTCCGCACGCGTGAGTGCGTTGCTTGGATTAAAGGTTGTGCCGCTATTAATAATATTGCGCTCAAGCCCTGTTCTCACAGGAGTATAAAAATATACATTGGCCGGGACATCACTGAACGGCATTGTAAATTCGTTACCCTGCGCAAAAACACCGAACGGTAGTAGGAATAAAACTATAACCGAGATGCTGTGTAAAAAATTCTTCATATATTATGGATTATATACTAACAAGATGTAACCATAATAATTTATTATAAATGACACAAGGATTCCTCCTTTACTAAGCCGTACAATTATACATAAATATGTATTTTGTCAGATTGTCATGACGGCCTGCCTAGCATCCGCAGGAAAGCAATTGACTTGACATACCGACGCAGCCTGGATTAGTATAGCTCCCTGTATTTTAACCTGTTTTTATATGGGACTAGATGGCGTACAAGCTTTTGATGCCGATCCGGAGGTGGCCGATACGTGGTTCGAGATGAGGCTCGTTATGAATGGTGGTTTAGGATGGGGCGATATAGGGATTTTTGAGTCGTTTCTGAGATGCAAGATTACTTCCGGCGGTATTGAAAATGGAAAAGCCACATATGTAGTATCCCACCACGACTGTCCCTTGATGAACGATGAGCTTGAAAGGGCATTACATTCCATAAGGTCACGGCGTATGGATATTGAAGTTATTTTTAATTAAGCGCCAGGGATTGCCACTCGCTTATTGTCAGGGTTTCGGCGCGGCAGGTTGGGTTGATTCCTGCTTGCTGTAAGAGGGTTACACCGCCGAGTTTTTTTAGAGAGTTGGCCAGTGTTTTTCTTTTTTGTGAAAATCCGGCATGAATCAGTTCAAAATAGTGAGCGAGATCGCAGTCGACCGCCGGTTTTTTGAATACGTCTATTCTGATTATCGCCGAGTCCACATTCGGTTTTGGAGAAAAAGCATTTCTCGAGACATAGCTTATTATTTTTGGTTTACCAAAAGTTTGTATGTTCAGCGCCAGTACGTTCATGTCCGGCGGGGCGGCACAGATTTTTTGCGCGACTTCTTTTTGGACGAGAAGTATGCAGACGGTTGGCGGAGTGAGGTTTTTTGTAAATGCATCGTGAAGGAAGTGAGTTAGGATAGGTGAGGTGATGTAGTAGGGGATATTGGCAACCAGTTTGTACCGGTTTTTCGGCATTGTGTAATCCAAAACGTCTTCATTTAATAACTCTACGTTGTTGAAATCCGAGAGTGTGGCATGCAAGGGACGTATTAGGTCACGGTCTTTTTCTATTGCGATTAAGTGCCCGGCAAGTTTTGCCAGCTCGGTGGTCAATATGCCCTTCCCCGGGCCTATTTCTATTACCGTATCTTCCTTTGAGATACTGGCGGCGTGCACGATTTTTTCCAATATGCGCCGGTCGTGTAAAAAATTTTGGCCGAGTGATTTCTTTGGGCGGTGTGCTTTAACTCTGAGATACTGCATATCGTCGTGCGATTACTTTCCTGATTTCTTCAACGAAAATTACCGACAGCGAGGTGGCGGATATCATGATCCATGAGCTCAATTCCAGATGTGTCGTGTGAAGCCAGCGTTGAAAAAATGGGAACTCTACAAAGGCGACTGAGGCCCCCACCGAGAGGGCGATAGCCATAAGAAGTTTTGTATTTGAAAAAAATCCAATGGTGAAGATAGAGTGATGATCGCTTCGTGCGTTAAATGTATTTGCCATCTGGATCATTATTAGCAGTACGAATGCAAAAGACGATGCGGCGGCAAATAAACTACCATTGCGCTCGATAACATCGCCCCATGTCCAACCCAGGTTGTATAACTCCCAGAAGTATCCAGCGACTACGACTATTCCTATGTATGTTCCGAGAAAGACATACCTGGCTACAAATCGTTTGTTCATGATTCTATCCGTAGGTTTACGAGGAGGCTGTTCCATGATGTCGTGTTCCGGCGGGTCCACTCCCAGTGCGAGAGCCGGAAGTACGTCTGTACCAACATTTACCATTAGTATCAGTATGGCGGTGAGAGGAGCCGGCAGGCCGAGTGCGAGTCCGGTGAAAACCGTAACGAGCTCGCCAATATTTGAAGAAAATATATATGCCAAAAACTTTTTCAAGTTTTCATATATGACACGACCTTCTTCGATCGCCCTCACGATTGTGGAAAAGCTGTCATCGGTAAGTACCATATTTGCCGCTTCCTTACTGACATCGGTCCCGCTTATGCCCATTGCTATGCCAATATCGGCACGTTTCAACGCCGGTGCGTCATTAACACCATCGCCGGTTACAGCCACCACATGGCCGTTTTCCTTTAATGCGCTCACTATCTTGAGTTTGTGCTCCGGGTTTACGCGCGCGAATATGATTTCACGTTTTGTATCTTTCAAAAGCTCACGCAGTGCAGATTCATCGAGAATATTCATGTCATCGCCTGTAATTATCTTCACTTCGCCAGTGCCTACTATTCCCAGCTCATGAGCTATAGCGCTTGCCGTTAGACCATAATCGCCGGTTACGATGTATACTTTTATGCCGGCTTTTTGCGTGAGTTTTACCGCCTCTTTCACATCTTCACGCGGTGGATCTATTATGCCAACCAGTCCGAGCGTAGTAAGCTCGGACTCTATCAGCGTGATGTCATACTTTTTGCCGCTTTTGCCAAAGTTCGACTCATCACTTGGTAATTCTTTCCAGGCCATCGCTATTACGCGTAGGGCACGGCGCGCCATCTCGTCATTTTGACTTAACAAATTTCGTTTATCCGTAGCGGAAATTTCCGAAACGCTTAATATGCTATCCGGCGCGCCTTTTACAAATGCAAAAACCTTCCCGGTCTGTGTGTCTTTTACTATTACGGACATGCGCTTTCTATTTGAATCAAATGGTATTTCTCCAAGCTTGGTGAATCTTCGTTTTAGATTTTCAAGCGGCATGCCTGCCTTGATAGCAAGCGTCAGTAACGCCCCCTCGGTGGGGTCCCCAAGTACGGAGTAGCGCCCATCGGCTTGATGCAGGGTCGCATTGTTACACACTGCCGCTATCTCAACCAGCCGTGCGAGCATCTCTGTGTTTTTGCTTTGCTGTATGCGTCCATCCGGCTCATACCCCACGCCGGTGACAGCCAGTCGCTCGGAGCCTATTACGACTTCCTGCACAGTCATCTCGTTTTTTGTCAGCGTTCCCGTCTTGTCACTGCATATGACGGTTGTTGAGCCGAGAGTCTCGACAGACGCGAGTTGTTTTACGATGGCATTTTTTTTGGCCAGTCTCTGCACTCCCATGGCCAGTGCGATCGTGATAGTCACAGGTAGTCCCTCAGGAACTGCGGCTACGGCTACAGAGGTTGCAAAAAGAAAGCTGTGTACGAAAGGGAGTTTTTGAAAAAAAGTTCCTATTACTATCAACACTGCAGATATCACAACAGTCACTGCGCCTATATATTTTCCTATTGTATTCAGCTCTTTCTGTAGAGGCGTCAGATCTTTTTTCGTTGTCGATGTCAGCTCCGCGATCTTGCCAAAGCGAGTTTCCATACCGGTTGCCACAACTACCGCACGTCCGGTACCACGTGTGATTTCCGTTCCCATACACAAGAGAGAGGACTGATCCTCAAATGTTTCAAATACATTTTTTTCCACAGGCACGGACTCACCGGTGAGCACGGACTCGTTTGCAAAAAGCTCGTTTTCCTCGATGAGCAAAGCATCCGCGGCTACCTTGTCGCCTTCGTTTAGCACCAAGATATCGCCGGGTACCACATTAGCGGCAGAGATCATCATCTCCTCTCCGCCGCGTACCACACGTGCTTTTGGATGCAGCATTTTCTTGAGAGCCTCTACGGCGCGTTCCGCCTTGTACTTTTGTATGAATCCTATTATGGCGTTCGCGACCACTATACAGAGGATCACGGTGGCATCCGTGAGCTCTCCCCACGCCGCGGCGATAGCCGCGGCGAATATAAGGATAATTACCATCAAGTCCTTAAACTCTCCCAGAAATTGTAGCAAAATAGGTGTTTTTTTTCGCTCAACCAGGACATTGCTACCATACTCTTTCAGTCGCGCCTGCACGTCTGTAGTAGCGAGTCCATCAGCCGACGTATTGTATTTTTCAAAAAGTATATCGATCATTGCGCTAATTATACCTGTATTGGTATGCTATTTCAGCTGTTTTCTGCGCCACGCGTCGATTTCTGCATGATTTCCATTCAGTAAAACCTCCGGCACGCTAATGCCCATGAACTCACGCGGCTTCGTGTAGTGCGGATATTCTTTCTTGCCGTTCAGCTTTTCGCTAAATGAATCTTCTTCTGCGGAGTTCTCGTTTCCAAGTGCATCCGGCAGCAGACGTGTAACGGTGTCCAGGACGACCATCGCAGGGAGCTCGCCACCGCTAAGTACATACTTTCCTATGGATATCTCCATATCCACGCACATGTCCAGTACGCGCTGGTCTATCCCTTCATACCGTCCGCAAAGCAAAATCATACCGTCATACCTTCCGAGGCGTTGTGCCATCGAGTGTGTCAGCACCTTGCCCTTTGGGCTCATATATACCACCGGGCCTTTGTTTTTTTTCTTCACCGCCTGTATGCAGTCATATATCGGCTGTGGTGTCATCACCATTCCTGCGCCACCGCCAAATGGCGTATGGTCGACCTTCTTGTGCTTGTCCGTCGAGTACTTTCTGATATCGTGGAAGTACACTTCGATGGTTCCTTTTGTCACTTCACGTCCAATAACACCCTCACGGAGGTATCCATACATCATCTTCGGGAAGATTGTGAGAATGTCAAAGCGCATATTAGCGTTTTGAGAACTGAGGTGCGCGGCGTGCACGTTTCAGACCTGGTTTCTTGCGCTCCTTGATACGGGAGTCACGCGTGATAAAGCCGGCATGTTTTAGTGTAATGCGTAGGCTCGGGTCGTACTCCAGTAGTGCTTTAGAAATACCATGACGTATGGCTTCTGCCTGTCCTGTCTTGCCGCCACCAAGTATTTTTACCACTATATCAAATTTTCCAGTATTGCTCGTCATACGAAGAGGGGAGAAGATAACCTCCTGCAGTGAGTCGCCAGCAAGATATTTAGCGCCATCGCGTTCGTTGATTGTGAGTTTACCGCTACCGGACGGGAATAGCTTGACGCGAGCTGTTGAGGTCTTGCGCTTGCCGGTTGCGTAAAAATATTGCGATACAGGAGCCTTTTTTTTAGTCTTCGTAGTCAAAGCCATAACGGAACTAAAGATTAAAAGAAATAGGGGATGCTTTAGCGATTACAGTGCAAAAGGCTGTGGATTCTGTCCCTGATGAGTGTGCTCAGGGCCTGTAAAAACCTTAAATTTGTTCAAGAACTGTTTCTGTAATTTATTCTTTGGTAGCATACCCTTCACGGCATCTACTATGACGCGATCCGGATGAGTGTCTAGTACCTGAGCGGCAAAGCGCGTCCTAAGACCGCCTGGGAAACCGGTATGCCTAAAATATTCTTTCGTATCACGCTTAGTTGCATTTAGGACTATCTCACTGGCATTGATCGCAACTACGTAGTCCCCGCAGTCGTACTGTGGTGTAAAAATGGCTTTGTGCTTGCCGCGCAAGAGATCTGCGATCTCAGTTGCAATATGCCCCAGTACCTTGCCTTTTAGATCTACAAGTAGCCAGTTGTGAGTTATTTCAGACTCCTTTAGTTGAATAGTTTTGATCATAGGATTATTTAGACAAGTTCTATTTGAGATACTATTGCATTGTCCCCTGGACGATTCCTGACTGCATGTATGCGGGTGAATCCGGAGTTGCGGTCGGCATAGCGAGTCTTTAGCTGCTTTACGGTTTTTTCTATAGCGGCCTTCTGCGTCATATATCCCTGAAGCATACGGTAGGCCGTAACGGTGTCTTTTTTCTTGGCTATAGTAATGGCGTGATCTACGTAACCGCGCAGGGTCTTGGCGCGCGTAATAGTAGTTTCGATCTTCTCATGAAGTACGAGAGCGGTGCATAGGTTGCGTAGCAACGCCTTGCGATGATCTCTGCCTTTACCAAGTTTATTAAAACGTTTGCGATGTTGCATAAAAATTATTCTTCAGAAAGTGCAAGACTGCGTGCCTCCAGAGCGGATTTTACCTCTGTGATAGCCTTTTTACCAAAACCGCGGAGGTTAATTAACTTAGCCTCCGAGCACTTTACCAACTGCTCTATAGAGCCAATGTCTCCATTGATAAGTGCATTTAACGTACGTGGAGATAATCCAAGAATCTCAATCGGAGTATATGTATCCTGCGAAGGTTTCTTGCTGTCCTCCTCTTTTTGTTTTTCTGCAATTCTGGCAGGATCACTCATGTAGTCTGGTTCTACGGAAACGTTCGCCTCATTGAAAAGATTAAAGTATGACTTAAGCACGTTAGAGGCAAATTTAAGAGAGTCGTCAGCCGTAATGGCACCATTGGTGGTGATCTCCAAGATGAGCTTATCCAGGCTGGTCAAGCTACCGACACGAGTAGACTCCACATCGTAGCGGACTTTTCGTACCGGGGAGTAGAAAGCATCCACGAAAATCATATCTGCTGTATCGTCGGACTTTTCCATCTGACTTACAGGTATGTAACCCACTCCTTTCTCAACGCGGATCTGTATCTCAAGACGTCCATCTTTGTCCAGCGTAGTAAGATAAATAT
>JBBTWW010000072.1:0-7173 GCA_038062595.1 Patescibacteria group bacterium
AAGGAACAGAGGTTACAGAACTAGTGCAGGTTTGTTACGAAGCAATAAACTCAGATGTCGAACGAAGAGAAACAAAAGCATTGCTTGAAGCAAGTGGCGAATTAAAAGTAGAAAAACTTACCATACTCACCTGGGATGAAAAGCGAGAGATAAAAAAAGATGACAAAGTGATACATCTCATACCGCTCTGGGAATGGTTGCTTGGGGAAACTCACGAATAAATTCTAGAATCAGCCTGTAATTTGAAGAGAGATAATACCGGATGCCAGCATAATCGCAAATACTGCGGCGATCCTTTTTGCCACTTTTTTGTTTCCCAGAAAGAAAAAGAGAGAGCCCTTTGCGACAGTGTTTGTCATAGCGGCAATGGTTATTGCAGTAGCTGCCACGGCATTCGTGACGGATCCGCTTTTTGAGAGATTTGCCATCGATACCGTGATCGGATCCACGTCGAGAATACCGGAAATAAAACTCGTGATATAAACACCCTGCGAACCAAAAAAATCCTCGGCATAGCGGGTTATCAGCAGTATTGCCGCAAAAAGCAGACCAAATGTGAGTGCTGGAGTCAGACGAAACGGACTTTTGAGCTCCATGGCGCTTTCAGCAATTTTGTTAGTTCCTTTTTGTTCATCTTTTTTTGAAAAAATATAAACCGCACTCAAGACGCCCGTTACACCCATAGCCAACATCGGAATTAAGAGTGAGCCCAGCAGATCCGGATGGATTACGGAAACCTCCAAAAGTACGCGGAAAAACATGGCGGACGACGCGATTACAACGGCAAAAACGTATGGATTTACCACATTTTTGTTTTCTTTGCTCTGCTGTGAAAAACTCAAGGTGAGCGCCGTGCTGGAGATAAATCCGCCGAGAAATCCGGTGAGTCCTATTCCTTTTCGCTGTCCTATGAGCTTTATCGCTATATAACTTATAAAAGAAATTCCGGAAATAAAAACCACCATCAGCCATATCAAATATGGATTCAGAACTTCATATGGGCCGTAGCCTTCGTGAGGGAGCAGCGGCAGTATGACAAATGCGATGATCATAAATTTTAGAGTCGAGCGTATCTCCTCTGTGCTCACTTTTTCTGCGAGTGTGTGCAAAGGAGCTTTGAAGTGCAGTATCATCAGGACTAGAAGCGCTATGACCGTTGCGGTCAGGAAGCGTTCATTTGCCGAGAGGACACCGATAAAGTAAGCAAAAAGAGCCGCCACTTCGGTGGTTGCGCCTACACTTTTTGACGTTAGAGAGTTGGTCACATACACGCCTGTGATAAATACAAAAAATCCGGCAGTGACAATCCAAAACACCACCGGTGCGTCACGTGATACGAGCACGCTCACAGCGCCGAGCAGAGACATCAGCGCAAACGTGCGTATGCCGGCAAACGCGTGCTTGCCGTGGGCGGCCGGCTCGATATGTTTGCCATTATTCATATCGTTGCCGCGCTCGCTTCGCTCGCGCTCCAGCCCGATCAGGATACCCAGAAGGAGGGCTGTTAATAGTTGTTGTATGAGACCAGAATCCATCCAACCATTATATCACATTTTTCTCAAGCCATAAATGAGGAAAATGGCTGTATCTCGGGGTACAAAGCGGGCCACCACCACGTGCCGTATGTGCCATCGTGTTTCAACTGATCAATAATCTCGGCACGCTTTTTGAAGTACTCTTCTTTCGGATATTTACGATTCAAAATCTCATACTCGGCGCGGTTGCGCGATATACATCCCAGACAGTCGTGCGAGTTAAAAACATACTCGCAGTACTCCAGATTCTGGCTGTACCAGCAGATGTTGCAGTAATTGGAGCCATATAGAGTTACCGCGCTGTGGCACATGTAGTTCATCTCAGAGCCGAGGCTCGTGTAGTTGCAGTCCATACTGTCTTTTATGTGATGGCTGTTGTAGATATATGCCGTGTCCTCCTGCTCACTGACGTCAAAACAAAAGAAGGCATTTTTTGAGTTAAAAATATGGTCGCCGACACAGTAGTCGTTATTAAATCCCTGCATGGCTATGCGCGGCATGGTATTGCAAAGTTCGACGAATTCCGGCGGGGGATTGTCCAGCCGCGAGTATTGTTTTTTCAAAATCGCGACTTTTTGAAAATATTCTTCTTTTGAGTACGGTTTGTTAAAAATGTGATACTGCTTGTTTCGCAGATTCACACACCCAAAGCAGTTCTGGCATCCTTTGCAGTCATAGCAGAAGTCGCAGTCGGAGCATGTGATGCAGTCGCGTGAAAAACTTAAATTGTAACAGCTCTGCACATCCACGCACTCGTAGCACAGCTCGGATTTTTCCGTAAAAGCGCAGTCCACGCAGTCGCGCGAGACACCGAGCCAGAAGCCGTAATAACAGTCCTCCGACTCCACATGCCCAACTATCCAGTAGCATCCCTTGCCTGCGGCATGATACGGACAAAAAGCACAGTCCTCGCTTCGCACCGAGAGGATGGCCGGGTGTGGCGTCCGCTCGCGCAGACGGAGAAGATCGGCAAAGAAGTCCATACAGTTGGATTGTATCACAACAACTACACCGGCATTTTCACAGATTGAAAGTTACGGACGTCCGTAACTTCTAGGATAATTTATAATTTAGTCGATGTGTTACGTATTTTGTAGTTATACTGTAATATACGCGTTGTGAGCAGGAAAAAGATCACAATAGTCGGGGCCGGTTTTGTGGGGTCCACCGCGGCGCACTGGATTGCCGAGAGGGGATTGGGCGATGTCGTGCTCATCGATATCAATGGCGATGCGGCGCGCGGCAAGGCGCTCGACTTGTTTCAGTCGATGTCGGTAGTTGAATCGGATGCAAAAGTCATAGGTACAGATAATTACGAGGACACAAAAAATTCCGATATCGTGGTGATCACCGCCGGTATTCCGCGCAAGCCTGGAATGAGCAGGGACGACCTCATAGCGACGAATAAAAAAATAATGGAAGACGTTATTGCCAATGTCAAAACCACGTCACCAAATGCAATTCTAATTATAGTTTCCAATCCTCTGGACGCTATGGTTGAGGTCGCCTTCCGCGCAAGCGGGTTTCCGAAAGCGCGTGTGATCGGTATGGCCGGAGTGCTGGATTCTGCCCGTATGAAGACCTTTGTCGCCATGGAGGCGGGTTGTTCAGTTCGTGATGTAGAGGCGTTTGTGCTCGGCGGTCACGGCGACACGATGGTGCCGATTATGCGTCTTGCAAAGGTTCGAGGAAAGCCGATTACAGAAATTTTGTCACAGGAAAAAATAGATGCGATCGTTGAGCGCACGAAAAACGGCGGTGCCGAGATAGTTCAGTACTTAAAAACCGGCAGTGCGTACTTTGCACCCGGCGCGTCGGTGATGGAGATGGTGCAGGCGATAGTTAATGATGAGAAAAAGACGCTACCTTGTGCGGCGCGTCTCGAGGGTGAGTATGGCGTAGATGGCCTATTCATCGGCGTCCTCGCCGAGCTTGGAATAGCTGGAGTTGAGCGAGTGATTGAGATTGATCTCACGCCTGAAGAACGCACACTTTTTGAAAAAACAGTTGCGCATGTAAAAGAGTTGATGCAACAGATTTAATACTATCTTTTCTGTGTTAGACGATCGGTGCCTGGCAAGATGTAGATTGGATTCTCTGCGTCAACCATGTCGTCTACCTCCTCGCTTTCCTCAATAGCATTAGACGACTGTGATCGCAATACGTCTTCTTCCAGAACGCGATTTTGCTCTCTCAGATCACGATTTAGCATCTGGCTTTGCCTCAGCTCATATCCCTGTTGCGCCGTCTTGCTGGTGCTGAGCAAGAAGAAAAAACTGGCAAAAAGCACTATGCATATTAGGGTTGCCGCAAGGTACTTGATTACACGGGTAACCTCCTCGGAAAGCGGTTCTTTTTTCAGTGGCTTATCGCGCCGGAAATGCCGTAGTGAAAAATTGGTATCAAGCATGCTGTTTTTTTTACGGCTGGTACAGTACCTCTACTGAAGCATTTATAACACCACGGGATGGATCTTCTAGCTTTGAAAATGCCGTGCGCGAAAGATCTACAACGCGTCCGGGAACAAATGGTCCGCGGTCATTGACCACCACGTCAACCGTTTTACCGTTGTCCATATTTGTAATTCTCAACACTGTACCAAATGCATACGTTTTGTGAGCCGTCGTCAAATTTTGATCGACATACTCCTGATGTGTGCGTGGGTATATTTTTGAAAGCCCATCGCCGTACCATGTGGACTTGCCGAATTGCATACCATTTTCGCTCTGTTTGAAGCGGTAAATAATCTCCGCTAGCTCGCCGCGTGTTACTGTGTTTCCGGGGAAGACCAGATTGTCCGGCGTAGGATTGAGCAGGAAGCGTTCCACTGCGTAGGCCATCGTAGCGGCGTGCCAATTGTCCGGATATATGTCTAACGGTGGGTTTTGCAGTCCGCTTTTTTCAAATGGTGTAGGCGTAATCTCGTTGGTTCGCAGGAGAAGTGACAGGATTTCAGCACGGTTTACGAAATTATTTGCACGGAAAGTACCATCCGGGTAACCCTGAATGATGCCGAGGGAGTAACCGCGCTTAATGGTCGTGTAAAACCACTCATCGCCGCGTACATCAGTAAATCGCGGCTCCTGTTCTACGAAAACCCTACCAGCTCTTATACTGCCGCCCTGCGGCATTATGATTTCCATAAAACCTGTTTTTTCCAGCGTGATGGGCGTGTCGAGATTTCGCGTCTCGAGCTTGATGTTGGTTTCAGTAGGGAAGTTGAGTGTAATTATCGTATCCTCTGGGAGGTTAAACTGCTGTATGTCAGTGATGTCCTGCAGTGTCGAGTTGGAGCGTATGATCATCGCAAGTGCCTCGGCTCTATTTACCAAATCGTTCGGACGAAATGTGCCGTCGCTGTAGCCTTCTATTATGCTGTTTTTTTTCAAAAACTCTATTGCCACGTAATGCGACGATCCCAGAGGTGTGTCTGGAAAAGGAAGTGGATCGAGATCTGCGAATACCGTGCTCACATTCAGCGCAACTAATGAAACAATACTCGCGCACGCGATGAATAAGGTGCGAATTGAACGCATGGTATTAATCTTTTATCTTAATAATAACCTGTCTGTTGTCGCCCTCTCCCATGCTCTCTGTGGTCACGTCAGGGAACTCACCGGATGCTAGAAAGAGATGCACGATGCGACGGAAATATGACGACATTGGTGGTAGTAACTGGTCCTGCTTGGTCTGTCGCGCGAGCTCGACTTTTTTCTCCGCAAGAGTTTTCACACTTTCTTCCTGTCGCTTGCGGTAGCCATCCACGTCCAGTATCACGAATATGCTTTTTTCCAGTTTCTTCCAGACCAAAGTCTTCAAAATGTGCTGGAGCGCGTAGACCGTCTCGCCGTGATATCCAATAAGCTGGCTGGCCTCATCGGTATCGATGTCGATATGGAATAGAGGCACATTGGTGTCATGAAATTTGGTGGTATCTTCCTTTACCTTAAATTTGCGAAAGGTAATACCGAGGTGCTGGAGCAAATCTGCGAGTATGATTTGTACGTTGTCTTCTAGTGATGCCATATAGATTTATGGTGTTATTGTATCACACTTCCTTCGATGATGCCGTGACTGCCTTTTTTCAGTGCCGCCCTATTTACCACCAGCTGTTGTCCAACTGCAAATAGAGTTGATATGCCCCAGTATAGGCCAACTCCTGCCGGTACAGAGGCGGTAAATACTGCGATCATGACTGGCATTATGTAGAGCATTGTTTTGTTTACGGTCTCCATCTCATTTGGATGCGCATCCGGTTTGTCCGGCTTGCTACGTCGTAGCATCGAGAGCTTGATCTGAATAAACTGCAGAAGTCCTATAAGGATAGGTAATACAAAAAGATTAGGTTTTGTTAAAGGCAGTATGTTCAGGAAAATAGTATGTATGGAGGTGAGGTCGGCGTTTTTTAACGGTGTATACAGGAGATGTACGTTGTCCGGATTGAGCCCGGTGCTGATGACGTAGTACAGCGCGATCAGTATAGGAAACTGCACGAGCAGAGGCATACAGCTGCCAAAAGGGTTTACCTTGTGACTTTTCCACAGCTCCATGGTTTCCTTTGCAATACGTTCCTGATTACCGGCAAATTTCTTTTTTATATGCTCCAGCTTTGGTTGCATCTCCTGCATTTTTCGCTGTGACTGCATAGCGTGCTGTGAAGGCACAAGCAGGATTAGACGTATTACGAGAGTCAGTAATATAATTGCTGTTCCGAGGCTCTTGCCTGGTGTTAATGTTATGAGAAAAATCAGCGCATTATAAATTGGCTGAAACAAAATCGCATCCCAGGTTTTTTTCACAATCCCGCGTTCCGTAATCTCAAAATCAGAAGTAAAAAACTCTTTTTCATTGAATGGAATTGTAATCTTGTAACGTCCTGTATTATTGAAAAGGGCATACTTCCAGAATCCATAATTTACCCGCGCTGTCTTGCCAGGCTTGACTACAAGATCTGACGTCTCACTGCAGTCTATCTGTGCAGTGGCCTCTATGGGAACAAATTTCTCGCCGTTAAAGTACGAGACTGCAAATGGATTCTTTGGGCACTCTTGCGGAAGAGTCACGACCGACTCGGTATTATTTCGTACAGAGAGGATTACGTCCTGTCCCTGTGAATACTCATCTTTACTTACAGTAATGGCGAGATCTCCAGTAGAGTTCGCGGTATCATTGCCGCCACCGCGATTAAAAAACTGCATTGCCAGCATGAACAGGAGAAAAAACAGAAGCCAATTGAGTAAGAATTTTTTGATATTCACGTTATGGTAGTTTTTTTAAAAGTTCCGTGACGTCGGCGCAAAGCGCATTATAGGATGCATTGATGCTACTTTTGCGCGCGAGGAAAACTATATCGTATTTCTTGCCGCTTGTTAATGACTGACTCAGCCGTAATATCTCAAAAACACGCCTGCGTACCAGGTTCCGTTCGGTGGCTTTTTTGGAAAGTTTAGCGCTAGTAGTAATGGAAAAAGCACATATATTGCCAGCCGAAGGCATATACTTCATAAGAAAAAAACGGCCTGATGCGCCGTAACCTTTTTTAAACACATCATCCATGGCACCGCCGCGCGTGAGCTTATATTTTTTAGCCAACATATACCTTTAAAGAAAACCCTACACTGTCAGCTTTTTCCTGCCT
>JBBTWW010000073.1:0-7305 GCA_038062595.1 Patescibacteria group bacterium
GATTTCACACTCGCCCTTTGATCCTGCCATCACTTTAAAAGGCATCCTCTCGGCGATGGTCTTTACCTCATCGTAATTCTGGCCGATGAACCGTTTCGCAGAAAACACAGTATTCTCCGGATTCGTCACTGCCTGCCGCTTTGCCGGTATGCCAACGACGCGTTCACTACCCTTGAAGCCGACCACCGAGGGGGTGGTATTCATACCCTCGCTCGACGGAATGACTTTTGCCTCGCCGCCCTCCATAAAAGCAACGCAGGAGTTTGTAGTACCGAGATCGATTCCTATAATTTTTGACATAAAAATGAGGTTAAAATCAGTTAAATTTAAATCTAGCACTCACTATTTTAGAGTGCCAAAAGAGTCAGGTCAAGTGAAAAATAACGAAAATAACCCGTTGTGATATAATCGTCATATGAAGGCGATTAACTCCAGTTTATTGCGCAGAAGACTATATAAGATATGTGATGAAATGGAGCAGACCAAAGAGTCATATCTGATACTTAGATATGGTAAGCCACTAGCATTTTTTCAACCGCTATCCGACGAAGAGGCATCGCGTTATGCAAATGTATCCATCAAGTATGCATCATGAAACTTGCCGTCAACGCCACGGGATTCATCTTTGATGAAGCCGACTTTTTTGAAGCCGCATTTTTTGTAGCACTTCATAGCGCCCTTGTTTTGCGGGACTACTAATAGCGACACTTTGTTCAACTTCAGTTTTTTGAAGCAGTATGCGAGTGCGGTCGTCATCGCGTCGGTGCCGTAGCCGCGGCCCCAAAATTCTTTTTCGCCGATCATTATGCCGACCGTTGCCTTTTTGTTGTACTGCGAGATTGAGTGAATGCCGAATGTTCCTATGTGTTGACCGGATTTTTTATCGAGCATCGCAAAAAGCAGTTCGTCCTTTTTCTTTTTCATGTTTTTAAACCACTTCACCTCGCCGACGTAGGTTTTTGGAAACTGCGCACCGCTCATGTAGCGCGTCACCTCGCGGTCGCGGATCCACTTCCAGCAATTTGGCAGGTCGCGCAGGGTTAGCGGACGGAGCGCTATTTTTGAACCGATTAACCGCATACCAATATAATATCACACCCGTCATCAGGGGCTTGACGCAGATCGTTCTTATGATATAATAAGCATATGTCTAATGATTTGCCAGTGCCAGGTGAGGAGTCTGATGAAGATTATGCAAGTCGGATTAGGGCGGATCAAGCTCTAGAGAAGCCTATCATTGAAGAGGCACGACCCCTGCTCGTTGCATATTTCGAGAAATTGTATGTCTCAACTGATAGACGTGAGAATGAAGCCGCCGAGGCTGAATTGCCTGGTCTTGCAATGAAACTGGTAGATATTTTGATGGAAGTTAGAGGTCATAGTAGACCTGAACGACTTGCTATTACTATTCAGCATCTTGTAATGGATGTTCTTAATCGCGATATTTTTAAAGGAAACCCTCCTACTGAGAGTAGTGTTTTGTTGGATGCTACTGTAGTGATGACGGCAGTCACCGGTGAGTTATTCAGACGTCTACATGGACCAGATACCGGAAGGACAAGCGATGCGGTTGGCAGAGTGCTAAGACGATAATTCTCCATCCCCGACTTTTACTTTTGCGGGGCGGAGGACCGAGTCGCCGAGTAGGTAGCCCTTTTCCAACTCTTCGATGACGGTGTCTTTTTCGCCTGGAGCCGTCATTATAGCCTCGTGTTTATTCGGGTTGAGAGGTTGGCCCACCGACGAAGGCATCTCGCTTACGCCGGATTTTTTCAAAACTTCAACGAGTTGTTTTTCGATCGCCATTACGCCTTTTATCCAGTCGTCATTTTTCAGATTCTCCGGCATGTGGGCAAATGCGCGGCTGAAGTTATCGATGGTAGGCAGGATTTCCAGTATGAGAGAGACATTGGCAAATTGCGCGAACTTGCCGCGTTCGTCTTCCACTCTGCGGCGGTAATTGGCCAGATCCGCCATCGCGCGTTTTGCGATCTCGGTCAGCTTTGCGATCTCCTCCTGCGCGGCTGCAAGTTCAGCAGTGCCGTTTGTCGCTGTCTGTGTTTGGTCCGTTGGTTGAGTGTTGTCGTCTGACATGGGTTGATATTAATTTTCCAAAAGTTCTTTTACTTTTTCCAGAACGGCACAATTAAAAGGATATTTCATCCTGGTAGGGCCCAGTAAACCCATATAGCCTTTGTATCCTTCAAAAGAGTAAATGATTACGATGAGACTGCAGGATTGGATCTGCGGGAGGGCGTTTTCCTTACCGATAAAAACACGCGGAGTGTCGGTGGTATCGAGCGATTGTAATATCGAAATAAAGCGGTCGTTTTCCTCAAAAATCTCCATGACCTGAGCGGCGCGGACGGGGTCGTTACGAAACTCAGGTTCCTGGATCACACGCGCCAGCCCGATGTAAAAAGTACGGGCGTTATCCGGCAGAGTGGCAAAGCTCGCACAGCCTGTGGTATGTGACAAGAGAGATATGGCATCATAGATTCTTTCTTTTGCTTTTTTTACTTTCAAATCCTGAAAAATCTTCGTGAGCTTCTGCTCCGCCGCTTTTTTTTCTTTTTCCCAATCTATCATCTTGTCGACAAAATATCGGTATCCATAGTCAGTCGGAATACGGCCGGCAGATGTGTGAGGCTGATAAATCAACCCCTCATTCTCCAGTGAGGCCATATCATTTCGTATCGTCGCGGAGCTGACGGAAAAATGATAGCCGACAAGTATCGTCTTTGATCCCACCGGTTCGGCGGTGTCGACAAAGTGCTTTACGATGGCCTTGAATATTTCTTCTCTTCTATCCACGATTTGGATTATACGTTTAGGATAAGGCTGTTACAAGCCTAAGACATGCTGAAAAACAGCGTGTCTGCGCTGGCGGGTTCCATTGTGATCTATGAAAATGACGGCAATATTGAAATCTTGGCGAAATGGGACAAAAATTGGACGATTCGAGAGAGACTTTATAGATCCGCTTACAAACAATTTGGCGAGCCGGGAATAGAGTCTCCTTTTGAGGTCGTGGACTGAGATGTAATTGACTTGAAATTTGTCACTCGTCAAATCTCTGCAATCTTAACGGATTACTTTGACTATAGACTTGCGTTAACATAATATTGACACAAGGGTCGTATGATTCTTGCTTTTCCCACGTTCCTAAAGGAGGTGATGTAGAGTGAAGAAGACGTACACGTCCCCGAAGGTCACGTCGAAGAAGACGGCGTCCGCGCAGTGCGCCTAGCGTCGCTCGAACAACCTTCGCCGGGACGGGGCTGCTTGCAGCCCCGTCCCACTTCTCTTAAATCCTAGCCGGTATCCAATGGAAACTACTCCCTACTCAAGGGTAAAACTTGCCGTCGGCGAAGGATGCAACTTGAATTGTGCACATTGCTATTTAGGCAAGCAAGACCCGAGATTCATTGATATAGGACTTGCGACGCGAATAATGGACGAAGCAAAAGAGATTGGGGTTTCCACAATGGATTTCACCGGAGGTGAGCCACTAATACACCCCTCTTTTGCGGATATAGTCGAATATGCCGGCAAAAAAGGGTTTAATCAATTAAATGTCAGTACAAATGCTATTCGTCTCAGTGTGGAATCAATTTTGGATGCAGTCGAAAAGAATCGAGTACATTGCAATATCAGCCTTGATGGGACTACGGAGAAAACAACGGACTCAGTGCGTGGTCCGGGCAGTTTTCAAAAGATAATGAAGATTTTGGAAGAATTGAAAAAGAGAGGAGTTTCTTACTCTTTAAGATTTTCAATTAATAAAAGAAACAAGGATGAATTGGTTGCAATGGTTGAACTCGGCAGGAATCTTGGTGTAAAGATAGATTTGTCGCCAACCCAGTTGGCAGGTAGCGCTGGTAGTGACTTAATTTTATCAAATGATGACATTACGGAAATTAGAACTGCCCTGGGAAAACTTTTATCTTCGACCTCTTCTTCTCAGGAAGTTGAAGAAAGTTTCGTAGGCCATGAGATATGCGATGGTGGTGATCCGAGCATCCTCGCCGTTAATATTGACGGAGTGGCGGTGAGCTGTTTTATGGTTGGTCCAACGCATAAATTCGATGACCCAAGCCTTAAAGGAATGTGGGATTGTATGCAACCCGAGAAGAGGCGATTAAATGGATTTAGTCCTACGCTAGCTCAATGTGCCGAGTGTGACGAAAGAGGAATTTGCGATGGCGGTTGCAATATCACGGCTATAAACAAAGGCTGTCTTAATCTTCAATAATATTTTAATGGAAAGTTTACCTGCCAATTTAGTTTATAGACCGGACTTGGGAATCGCGTTTAATACCGGAACCGGAGTTGAACATAAACTTGATGACATGGGGCAATTGATGGTTGATGCATTGGCCAAAGGTGAGACAATTGAAGGTTTAGCCGGGCGGATAGCGGCTGAGTATGAAGTTGAAGTTGGAGCAGTGAGAGGAGATATAAGAGGTTTACTGGAAACATTAAGTGCGGATGCTCCGAGTAGTGATGAAGAGGGTATAGTGGAATTGTTCAAGGGGGCTGAAATCAGTGATGAATCCGTGGCCTTTCCTGTTAGTTTGGAACTTGAACTGACTAGACGTTGCAATTGGGGTTGTACTTTTTGTTACAACACATGGAGAGATCAAAAAAAGAGAGCTGGAGAATCGCCGGACATTCCTTTGAGCAGTGTGCAAAGAATGCAGAAAGAAGCCCACGAGAATGGTTTGTTTAGAATGCGTTATAGCGGAGGAGAACCCCTTATGCATCCTCAGATAGACGAGATAATAGAGTCGGGAGCAAGGAATGGCCTGTACCAAGTGGTATTTACTAACGGGAGTTTTCTAACAGAGGATAGAGCAAAACATTTCGCGGACAACAATGTTCGGGAGGTTTTGCTGTCAATGCATGGAACACCGGAAACTCACAATCGGCTCGTTGGACGAAAGGATGGTTATAGTAAAGTTTGCAGAGGGATTGAAGTTGCTTTGAAAAATGGGATTGCAGTTGTCACGGAAATGACTTTAACCGCCAAGAATTTACCGGAAGCGACGGGTGTTATTGATCAATTAAAGGGACTTGGTGTGAGCCAGTTTAGAGTTATGCGATATGTTCCCACCGGCAGAGATGATGTAAGGCACAAAGTTAAATGCGATGATTTCAAAACCGCTTTGAGAGTATTGAAATCTCCGGGTATGAAAGTCGGAGCACCATGTTCTCAAAAACACTGTTTTTCGGAGGAGCCCAACCCTGTTCTAACTGCTGAAGGAGTCTCTCCTGAAACAAAATTTTTATATCCACACTGTAGCGCGGGGACGCGATGGATGGCTGTAAGTTATCTTGGAGAGGCTAAAATGTGTCCGCACAGCACTCGAACGTTCGGGAAGGTTGAAGAAGGTATTAAGGGGATATGGGAAGAGAGAATACGTCCTTTTGCTATCGACGGTATACGCAAGAATATAGGAGAAAGATGTCAAAAGTGTATATTAAAACATGCATGTAAGGGTGGGTGTCATCTAAATGTCCAGTAAGTTATTAACAATTTCCGGATATGTACGTATGTCGCGTTATCAAATCTTCAAAGATTAAGGGCTTTAAAAAAAATATTCGGGATTTTTACAAAAAATATTATACGAAGAAATATAAGAATATCCTGGAGAGTACATCTTTCGTTGTAGTTTGTTTATATAATGGAAAAATTGTTGGGGCATGCCGTGTCCTTTCTGACCTTAATAGATTCGCATTTTTATTGGACCTAAGGGTCAGCGAGAAGTTTCAAAGTAAAGGAATCGGTAAAAATATTGTTAAAAAAATTATAGAGGAGTGTAGGTCGTTAAAAGTGGAGCATATTAATTTGTCCACGGCGCACAATGAAGATTGGTTGGTTAACTTTTATAAAAAAATAGGATTTAAACCGGTTAGCAAATATACCCACATGGAATATGGAAAGAGCTAGACAGGCCGATGAAGATGAGGGAGTGTTGAGAACAGGAGATATCCCATTAGGATGCGACTTGTGCATTCAAGGCAGAAAAGCACAGGTGAATATCACTTTTTTGTGTAACAAATCTTGTCCTCTTTGTCCCGTGCCCGGCGAAAAAAGAGATAAAGATTTTTTGGAATTTAAAGGGAAGCGATTCAGCGAATCGGATTTTGAGGCATTTTTATCTGAGATGTCCAAGTCTTTGCCTCCGGATACGGCAGGGGTGGCTATTAGCGGGGGAGAACCTTTCTTGGTTTTCGAGAGAGTGATGAGGACTATTGAGTTTTTTAAAACAAGATTCGGAAAAAATTTTCACGTGCATCTTTATACCAATGGAACGAAGATTACGGATGAAAAAATACAGAAATTGGCAGATGCCGGGCTAGATGAGCTTAGAGTAGATTCGCTCAATATCCATGTTTTTGAGAAACTGGCACAAGCGCCCTTTTCCGTTGTATGCGAAGTCCCATGCATACCTACAGAAAGACACTATGACGTTATCTGTCGTTTGATAGATAGAATGAATGAACTGAGGCTGAAAAGGCTCAATTTGAACGAACTGGAGGTGACGGAGGAAAATGCAGACGCTATTAGGAAGCTGGGAGTGACTATAGGGGAGAATATAGTGCCAGAAAGCAGGGAAATGGCGCGAAGAATAATTACATACGCCGGTAAATATCCTGGTTTTAATGTATTTTTTTGTTCCTACGAAATCGCTGATAGAATTCGGATTGCTAGGAATAGAATTCAGGACCAAAGGTGAATTTAACCCTGAAGCCTAACTGGTAAGTGCCCCTTCGTCACCGCAATTCGTTGGATTGTATCTATCACTCAACTTCACGCGGTCGGCCCAAGCTACAGACGCGACGCCAGCTCTATGGTGCGTGTACTGTAGCCCCACTCGTTGTCGTACCACGCGAGCACCTTTACCATGTTATCGATGACCGACGTGGACATACTATCTACGATAGATGAGTGAGGGTTGCCGCGGAAGTCGATGGATACGAGCGGTTCATCGCATACCTGCAGGATGTTTTTTAGCTTGCCGGCGGCGGCCTTGCGCAGTACGTCATTTACCTCTGCGGCCGTGGTCTGCTTCTTTACAGTGCACACGAAGTCTACGAGAGAGACAACCGGTGTAGGTACGCGGATGGAGAGACCATTTAGTTTTCCATTCAACTCAGGTATCACCAGCCCCACGGCCTTTGCGGCTCCGGTCGACGTGGGGATCATGGACTGCCCCGCCGCGCGTGCGCGGCGGAGGTCCTTATGCGCCAGGTCGAGAATGCGCTGATCGTTTGTATAAGAGTGTATGGTCGTCATGA
>JBBTWW010000073.1:7315-22867 GCA_038062595.1 Patescibacteria group bacterium
GAGCCCTCGCTCGATGCCAAATGCTCCATGTAAAACTTTTACAATCGGTGCCAGGCAGTTTGTGGTGCATGACGCGTTTGAGATTATCTTGTGCTCCGGCTTGATCTGATCGTCATTTACGCCGATCACCACTGTGATATCCGGATCCTCGGCCGGTGCTGATATTATGACGCGCTTGGCGCCTGCGGTGAGATGCTTGCTCGCATTTACGCGATCGGTAAATACGCCGGTCGACTCGATCACCACATCGACCTCCAGATCCTTCCACGGAAGATTTGCCGGATCTTTTTCATTCGTCACCCGTATCGCCTTACCATTTATAATTAGCTGATTTTCCTTTGCGGAAATCTCGGCGTTACATACGCCAAAGTTCGAGTCGTACTTCAAAAGATGTGCCAGTACGGAAGCAGGGGATAGGTCATTGATCGCAACGATATCCACGAGCTGATGCTCCAGATTGCTACGAAACATAATACGGCCAATACGCCCGAAGCCATTTATAGCTACGCGAGATTTCATGATATAAAGGTTTTAGAAAGTAATGCGGAGGTAGTATATATCACCTTTTTATGGAAATCATCCCTGAATCAAAAAAAGCATTTGAAAAAGCCGTGGAAATATTGAGAAGTGGTGGAGTTGTCGCCCATGCGACCGATACGTGCTACGGTTTTGCGGCTTCCATAAAGTCTTCCAAAGGTGTGAAGAAAATCTACGCGCTCAAAAAAATGTCAATTACCAAGCCGGTGAGCATATTGGTTTCCAATTATGAAGAAGCGATGCTCTACGGCACTTGGTCGGAAATAGCAGAGGAGCTGGCGGATCTATACTGGCCGGGTGCCCTCACCATCGTGGTTCGCCGTAGCGGACTTTTGCCGCCATATGTCAATAAAGGCATCAAGACTATCGGCTTTCGTGTGCCAAAGCACACACTCTCTATCAATCTCGTGAAGTCTCTAGGTATGCCAATTACTACAACAAGCGCAAATATCACCGGAATGATGTGTGCATATAGCGTTTCAGAAATCGTGGAGCAGTTTGAGAATGAAAAAGCTAAGCCCGATCTTATTATAGACTCCGGAAGGCTTTCAAAATCTAAAAAACCCTCAACCGTGATCGAGTGCCTATATGATAATATCCGCATAATTCGTTCAGGTGACATAACTCCTAGACTCGCTTAAATCAGGCACTATTGCCAGCAAGGGTATACGGAAGTTTTTTTTGGACTAGTCTAAATATCATAGGCGGTGATTTTTACGAATTTGTATACAAAAATTATCCAACAACACCGAAAAATCGCAATAGGAAGTGTAAATACAGGGTTTTTGTTTTACTGAAAACAAAAAATCGACATTTTAAGCTAAGAAATGAACACAAAAATTGCACTATTAGGCATTTTTATTAAAAATATTCTTGACCACCCCATCAGTTGGGAGTAATTTTTTGGCACGAAACGAGTAAAAAAGTTATACACCATTCGTGCACAAGTTTTGAACATCTTATAGACGGTTAAGCGGATGAGTAATCAAGAGCATATTCCGGTCCTTAAAAAAGAGGCTCTCCACTACTTGGATTTACGATCAGGCGCCTGGGTAGTCGATGCCACGCTTGGTCTCGGAGGCCATGCGGAAGAGATTCTAGAAGTTATCGGACCTGATGGTCGACTGATAGCGATAGATCAGGACGCAGAAAATCTGCAAAAGGCAAAAAATAGACTGGAAAGGTTCCCAAACGTCACATATCTGCATCTGAACTTTGAAAATATAGGCGAGGCGCTGCAAGAGTACGATAAAAAGATACATGGAGTTTTGTTTGATCTCGGGCTGTCATCTCCACATGTTGACGACCCTGAGAGGGGGTTCTCATTCATGAATGATGGACCACTCGATATGCGGTTCGACACCAGACAAAACCTTAACGCCTCTGACATAGTAAATACATGGCCCGTAGAGCCACTCACTAATATATTCAGACTTTATGGAGAAGAAAAAAATGCATGGAGGATTGCCAATGAAATTGTTCGGGAGCGTAAAAACGCTCCTATCACACGGACGACCCACATTGCCTCTCTCATCGAGCGATGCTCCAGGAGAGGACCAGGCAAGCACCCCGCAACAAGAGTATTTCAAGCCTTACGAATTGCCGTCAACGGAGAGATAGAGGCACTGGAAAAAGCACTCCCGGCAGTATTGAGTCTTCTGTCAAAAGGCGGCCGCATAGTCGCAATATCGTATCACTCACTGGAAGACAGGGTAGTAAAAAATTTCTTCAAAGCAGAGTCAAACGACTGCGTGTGTGACAAAGTAAAAGAGCCTGTATGTATATGCGGCAAAGTGCAAACTCTAAAGATCATTACAAAAAAGCCTATCACCCCCTCGTCAGTTGAGGCTGAAGCCAACCCCCGCGCACGCAGTGCAAAACTGCGGGCCGCGGAAAAAATAGTTTAATACGCCAGTTGATATGTCACAACTCATACTCACCACAGGTCACTCACTATCGCGCGGCATACGTCGCCGCTCAGTCCCGCTCGACTTTCATGTCGGGACGTATTTCATGATGTTTACGATGCTGATTTTGATTGGATTGATGAGCACGCTATATCTCATGCAGTTTACAAAAGTTCATACAAAGGGCTATGCGGTAAACAGGCTCGAGTCAGAATACGATTTGCTTAAAAAAGAACAGGAAATCAAATACACGAATATCTCTCGCGTGAAATCTCTTTCGCACATTCAGGAAACCAATCAGGTGCAGTCTATGATTCCTGCGATCTCCCCGATCTTTATCAAGCCGGATACCGCGCTCGTTCTGCGGTAACGCATTACGTTGTCCTTTTTAAGAAGGGATCTCGAATTAGCGGGTTCAGGTGGGCAAAAAGCATAGTGCTCGGTCGGTGGCATCGCGTCCCCGGCAAAGCTCTACGACTTCCACTCGAGCTGTTACTTCATCCCTTCTTTTTCATGTATACTATGAGTTGAGTATTATTTAACTTTTTTCTTATGAAAAAAGAAAATCTAATTGCACTCCTGCGCATAACGTTTGGGTGGATTTTTTTGTGGGCGTTCCTGGACAAGCTTTTTGGCCTTGGATTTGCCACGACTGCCGATAAGTCCTGGCTTGCTGGTGGCTCACCAACGAGCGGTTTTCTTGCCAATGCAGTAAAAGGACCATTTGTAGAGGTTTTTCACTCTATGGCTGGTAGTCCTGTAGTTGACTGGCTCTTTATGCTTGGCCTGCTCGGGCTGGGGGTTGCGCTCATGCTGGGCGTAGCGCTCCGTTTCGCCGGCTACGCCGGCGCGCTACTAATGTTTCTCATGTGGATTGCACTTGTGCCGTCTTCCAACAATCCAATCGTTGACGACCATGTGATTTATTTCTTCCTGTTTCTCATCTTACCGCATCTCAAGGCAGGTCACACTTTTGGGCTTGGTAAGTGGTGGGATAGTACGGAATTAGTCCGTAAAAATCAGTGGTTAGAGTGAAAACTGAACCATGGAACCGTACAATGACTTGCAATTTATAACTATACATGCTATAGTAATTATAGGAATTATATAATTACTGTCTTTTATGGTTTCAACGTTAAAATTATTTGGAAAGGGACAAGTTACGCTCCCCAAGGCATGGCGCGACAAGGTCAAAACTGCGAATTTCCTGGCTGAAGAAACAGCAGAAGGTTTATTAATAAAACCCCTTACCGAAGCTGTATACTACGAAATCGATGATGAGAACTTCGGCTTGCATTTTCCAACCGGGATCGAGGCTTCAAAATTACTTGCAAAATTAAAGAAAGCAAATGGAGAGATACATTAAATTTCTCAAGAAAATCAATCCGGTTTTAAGAAACAAAATTATAACCGCAATTGAAAAAATAGTGCGGAATGATGTAAAGAACCTCGATGTCAAAGCACTTCACGGGTCCGGTGAGTTTTATCGTTGTAGAGTTGGAAAAGTCAGAATAATTTTCGAAAGAAGAGGAGAGTTCAACATCGTTCACGATATCGGCTTTCGCGGTGGGATCTATAGTTAATAAACAGAATTTGTCTCCAGCGCCGGATCATACTTGCCGAGGGCGGCCAGGCCATTCATCTTTGCACGATGCGTAAGTGTCCGTTGCGCGCGATCAAAGTCCGCACGGTTCGCGGCCCATATTTTGAGCGCCGGTGCCTGAATTCCGCGGCCGTATGAAAAACTGAGAGGCCAAGGCAGATTGTTTTTCTTGTTCATTGCGTCGAGACGAATAGTCGAGTCGGCATCGCTCTGGCCACCCGAGAGGAAAACTACGCCAGCGAGTTCATGGGGTACGTTTTCTACAAGGCACTTTACCGTTTGTACAGCCACTGTTTCCAGATCCGCCTGTGTTGGACAGTCCTTGCCTGCGAGCACCATTGATGTTTTCAAGATCGTCCCGGGGAGATGAACACCCTGTTCTTTGCGTTGCGCGAATAGCACACGCCACGTTTTTGCAGAAACTTCATAGCATCTTTCGATAGTGTGATTGCCGTCGAGTAGTATTTCAGGCTCGACCATCGGCACGAGTCCTGCCTCCTGGCAGAGCGCGGCGTAGCGGGCGAGAGCGTGTGAATTTGCCATCAGGCACGCGTCAGACGGAAGGTCAGTTCCTTTTATGGTTATAACAGCGCGCCACTTGGCGAACTTTGCGCCGAGGGCTCTGTACTCAGCAAGACGCTCACGAAGGCCATCCAGTCCCTCTGTGATTTTTTCTCCAGGATGAAGATCCAGATCGTGTGCACCGGTATCAACCTTAATTCCAGGCATGATTCCTTTTTCGGTCAAAACTTTTGCAAAAGGCACGCCCGACTTCGTAGACTGACGAATTGTTTCATCAAAAAGAATATAACCGGAAACCGCCTCCTCGATGCCTGGAGCGGTCACCAGGAGCTCACGATACTCACGGCGGCTCTCCTCTGTGCACTCCACGCCAAGGCTGTCAAAACGCTTCTGGCAGGTGCTGTGGCTCTCGTCGATGGCCAAGATGCCCTTTCCGGTGGCAACCATCTTTTTTGCAATCTGTTCAAGCGTTGCTTTATCTACTGTGCTCATTTGCGAGTTGGTTAGTATGAATTTAATTTTATAGTAGTAAAAATCAGCTAAAAAGTGAAATTTGACTTTATTAAAAAATATTGTAGACGCCCATACACATTTATGGCAGTTTGTTTTTCAACTTGACTATGGCTTCCTTTTGCTATAATCTCCGATAGCACGCAGGTCGACGTGTTTTTATCAGTTTTTTAATTCAGGTTAATTTATGGGAAAGAAATTATACGTTGGCGGTTTACCGTACAATACTACAGAAGACGAGCTCTCAGCATTTTTTGCTCCAGCCGGCTCTGTTACATCCGCCATTATTATCAAGGACAAAATGAGTGGCCGTTCAAAGGGCTTCGGTTTTGTCGAAATGTCAACTGACGAAGAAGCTCGTGCTGCCGTTGATATGTTCAACGCCAAAGAGATGGGCGGTCGCAAAATCACTGTCGATGAGGCTCGCGAAATGCAGCCTCGTACAGGTGGTGGTGGTGGTGGCTTCAGTCGCGGTGGAAACCGTGACTTCGGTGATCGCTAAATCATTTGATATTGATATTCATTGCGCCCCGACTTCCCGCTTTAGCGGGAATGTCGGGGCGCTTTTGTTTATCTCTCATGAGAAATGGACATAGAGCGTCTCGCCTGTTATCCTGCGGACGATGTTACTTCATGAGTTTTTGAAACAGCAGGGCGCGGATGAAAAGCTGATAAAGCTTTTTGCCGAGTGCATCACGGCCGTCTCTGTGCGCATACGTCAAGCTATCGAGCGTGGCGATACACACAAGGTAGGTTCCGAAAATGCGTCAGGCGAACAGCAGATTGCTCTCGATGTGCAGGCAAATGATATCCTGAAAGAAGTTTTCAAAAACTCAGGCCTTGTTTCCGAAATGTCATCTGAGGAAGAAGACTCTTTATGTTCCGGCACGGTCGGCGCGCCATTTTCCGTTGCATTTGATCCACTCGATGGTTCGTCTCTCGTGGATGTTAATTTTTCCGTAGGTACTATACTTGCTATCTACCCCTCAGGTAATTTCATCGGGCGCACAGGCCGGCAGATGGTCGCGGCCGCATATGTCATGTACGGTCCGCGCACTACGCTGGTTTTTTCCATTGGAAAAGGCACACACGAGTGCACGCTGGGGATGGATGGGCAGTTTGTATTAACTCAAGCGAATATGAAGATTGGCGACAAGGCCAAGCACTTCGCGCCCGGCAATCTGCGCGCGGCTATCGAGCGTGCGGACTATTTAGAGTTGGTGAACTGGTGGATGAAGAATCAGTACACACTACGCTACTCCGGCGGCTTTGTGCCCGACATCAATCATATTTTAAAAAAAGGGGAGGGGATTTTTACCTACCCTCCGTACAGCGATTACCCCAGTGGCAAACTGCGTATTCTATATGAAGTTGCACCGATGGCGTACTTGGTTACAAACGCCGGCGGTGAGGCCTCCGATGGTACGACGCCGATCCTGGAAAAGAAAATCACCGACCTGCACCAGCGCACGCCGATATTTATCGGCTCGCCGAGTGAGGTTTCGCGTGCGAAGAAGGCACTGGCTGTATAGCGGTTCAACTGACTATTTTTGAAAATCTTCTTCGGATGATCTCGACTGCCGCAGAATGGACTTGAAGGTTCCATAAGGAATCTCTTTTCCGAACGGAACGATTGTAGTAAGTGTTGGATTACCTGTCTTGCGAAATTTCATATGGCTTCCTTTTCGTGAAATAAAAATAAAACCCTTGTTCTCAAGGACTTTTGCGATCCACTTCGACGAATAGAGTTTAGGCATGATTGAACTGCAAAGAAACTATTTGCGGACGCTCAACATGCGCTATTTTAGGAACCTTCACGTCTTCAAAATATAGCTCAAGTGCTTCATCCAGGTTGTCTAATGCCTGTTTTTTGGTTTTTCCATAACTGGCAATATCAACATTAAGGCACTGGGAAACATAATACTTCCCATCTTTCCAGACGATATTTTTAAGCGCTATTTTTCCCATAAGCAAGGCAACAGTTGCCAGTTCACTGTAGCGAATATACAAGCGCAAGTCAAATTTTATTGATTATTTTATATGATCAATCTTGGTGGCTGGAGAGTAGCAGTTGTATTGTCATTTATTGTTTGCTATGATCACCATCTTTTAACTAACTGTTCCAATGGGAAATCTGTTGCGTTTGCCAGTACATGTGAGGCGAAGTATCGGCGATGAAAATGTACTACTTGGGAAGAATAGAAAATCGTAATTTTGATGCTATATGAATAATACTCCAGTTCTCGATATTCCGGCGGGAGTGGATAGGACGGTACGTCTGTTGCAAAAAAGTGCTGAACGGAGACTTGATGCAGTGCGTCCGATGATTGGCGCGACCGGCGTTGTAGCCGGAATTGTAATATCGGTAAATGCGGCATTGCAGTCCGGTGCTCGAAGCGTACTTGAGAATGTTGGCAATGGAGATTATCTTAATCTGGCGGCAGGTGTAGCGGAGATTGCCGGAGGGATTTTTCTCTTAAAGGAAATGAGAACGGCTGTGTATACCGCCGTCACGTCGACACTTTCACGTATCGTTGTGAGCGCATTTGAAAATATGGCCAGGAGAAATGTGAATGGTCAGATCCATCGTATTAGGCGTGATGACGAATAGTGTTTGAATATTCTGGTACAATGGTCTGGATGAAAAAGTTTTTTCTATATTTGACGGTTTTTATCACCGGAATGTGCGTGATGGCGATTGAGATGACTGCGTCCAGATTTTTAGCGCCGTTTTTTGGCGCATCAATATTGGTATGGTCCAGTATCATTGGTGTCGTAATGGCGGCGCTCGCTCTCGGATATTTTTATGGCGGGAAATTCGCCGATCATTACGGAAACAGTACCAAGCCTCTTTTCCTTGTGATTTTCATTACGGGCATTTTTGTCGATCTGGTAGCCTTTTTTGGACGTTCACTGCTTCGAGATTTCGCTTTATCGGCCGGTGGAGATTCGTTCGGAGTGATTTTTGGCAGTCTTTTTGCGACTGTAATTTTATTTGCAATCCCGCTTATTTTTCTCGGTATGGTATCTCCGATGGCCGCGCGAATCGGAGTTGAAAAAAATACTGACAACGTAGGGTCCGTTGTAGGAAATTTATATGCGTTCTCGACGGTCGGTTCGCTTTTTGGCGTATTTCTTCCGGCATTAGTAATGATTCCGTTTATCGGTACAGCGCGTACGTTTATTGTGTTTGGAACAGTACTGATACTTTTGGGTGCTGCTGGACTGCGGAGCATTATTGCTCTTTTAGCCGTCATTATTTCAGCAGTTCTTGCTTTGTCGGTTCCGGTCACACTCTACGCCGACAACCCCGCCGTGATCGCGGAGGTGGAGTCTTCGTATAACACAATTCATGTTCGCGAGGATGGCGATGGCACACGCTATATGGTTATTAACGACGGAAGGGGAGTGCAGTCGCAGTATCGTGAGGGCGAGGTCTTGACCGGCAGATACTGGGATGCTGTTGCACTTGGGCCATTATTAAATCCAGAAATAAAAAACATGCTCGTACTCGGGGTTGCCGGCGGCACCTCTCTGCGCGTTGCCCATCATTTCTATCCAGAACTTATTATCGATGGCGTTGATGTAGACGAGGCGGTTTTTGACCTTGCCAAGCGGTTTTTTGCCCTGCCACAGGATGATAACGTTCGATTATTCGCTTCAGACGGTCGCCTATTCGTAGCTGAAAAAGAGAATGATTCATACGACTTTGTCATGATTGATACATATACGAAGGAGATCGATATACCATTTCATCTCGCGACGCGCGAATTTTTCCATGACATTGATCGTGTGTTGAGTAGTAGCGGCATCATGCTTATTAACATCGCGGTGATGGGTTCCCGCACGGAGGTTGCCGAGGCGATCACAAATACAGTTGCTGAAGTTTTCCCACACACGTACCATTTTTGGTTTCCGGGAACATCCAGCTGGTTGGTTTTTGCATCGAACGAGGATTTTATGAAAGATGCTGTTAATGTAAACCGAGTTCCGGATCCGCGCTTGGCTTCGATTTTTTCACAGTTCAAAAAAGATGCCGTAGTCGTTTCGCATAATCCGCAAGCCATGTACTTCACTGACGATAGGGCGCCGATAGAGCTTTTGTCACGGCTTTGATCACGCTTTATTACACGGTCCGCTGTTGATTTCAAAAGGTTGGCTTGGATGTTTTTGAGCTGCGCAAAACTGTTTGAGCCCGCGCGCTTCTGCCTTCAAGGACATTTATGCGCAATGCCGTGAAGGCGAGTTTTTTGCGCTGCGAAAAAATACCAGGCCAACCGATTCAACAGCGGACCTTCAAGGTTTTCAAAAAAGACTTGAAATATATGTCGTGTTTAGGCTAGCCTTTAGGTCCAATGAGTGAACATAAGAGTTTAAAATCTGATGAGCCAAAGATAGAAGAGCTGGTACTTCGTGCACAGGGAGGTGACACGGATGCTTTTGGCGAGGTATACGAAATATTTTTCACATCGCTGTATCGTTATGTGTATTACCGCACCGCCCATCACGACTCTGAAGATTTGCTCGAGATTATTTTTCTAAAGATATGGTCAAATCTCCATCGTTATAAAAAAAGCGAAAAAAGTTCTTTTATTGCATGGGCGTTCCGTATCGCGCACAACACGGTCGTTGACTACTACCGTGAGCCTGTAGCTACGCTGGAGCTGGAGTACGGAGTAGCGGACGAGCGTAGAGAGGCCAGATCTGAGGATGCCGTAAGCAGAAAATTGAATAACGAAATACTAAGTAAGGCACTTCACCAGCTAAAGGAGTCATACCAGCAGGTCCTGGTACTGAAGTTCATAAATGAGCTGGAAAATGATGAAATATCCAAAATCCTAGACAAGAGCGAAAATAGCTTGCGCATCTTACAGTTTCGTGCCCTAAGAGCACTTCGTAAGGTGTTAGAGGGCATGGGGATCACAGAATTTTGACTGTAACATATAAGCCACTTTTTCGTTTTTAGTAAAGGGAAAGCTCAAAAACATATGCTATTAAATTTTTTCACACAAAATCAAGAAGATATTCATCTCGGCAAGAGTGTAGTTGCCCTTGGAAATGAGATTAAAAGTCCGTCATTTCATGACAGGCTGAAGTCAAAGATCATGCAGTCCGTGAAATCATCTTCTGCAGGTTTAGTTCAAGATAATGACGAACTGCCATCCATCTATCGGCAGTTGCTGTCCAGCTTACAGTCCGTAGCATCCTCGATCTTGCCTCCCGTGGCAGTTCGATCTTCTGTATTCAGGAGAGTGATGCGCTTCATCACACGTCCACGCTTACTACCGTTCAATTTTTCATATCGATTTACACGCGCATTTTCCGCCACCGCAGTTCTGGCGGTTTTTGTTTTCGTTGCCGTATTCAGTATGTTTGCAAATACGCAAACAGTGCGTGCGGCACCACAGACATATCTGCAGGATCCAGCAGGCAAGGTAGAGGTAGTACGTCGTGGTGTCAGACTCCCTGTGCGCGACCACATGGTTTTGAAAACCAAGGATATCATTCGTACCGGCGCGGACTCAAGCACATCAATTTACTTTCTGGATGACTCGGTTGCCCGTCTGGATGAGAATACGGAGCTGAGGATTAACAAGCTATTTGTCAATCCTGTAGCCGTTACTGAGACGTTCGTAGAGGTAAATGTGGAGAAGGGCAGGGTGTGGTCACGAGTCGTAAATCTCATTGATGATAACGCCGCATTTCAAGTAAAAACCGGCTCCGTCACGGCAACCGCACGCAAAAAAGCCGCCTTTGATGTAGATGTAGGCGAAAAAGGAAAAACGAAAGTTTCAACTTTTCAGCACAGCGTTAATGTCACTATCGAAGACAACGCGCGCAGTCAGACATCAAAAGTTTCAAAAGGATTTGAAGCTGAATTTCAAGGCGTAAAACTTCTCAGCGTAAAGCCACAGGGTGATGTTGTTCCTGAAGAAAAAAAGGACACATGGGTGGAGACCAATCTCGCACAGGACCAGGAGTATGTCGCATCTCTGATAGAGGAGCGCGGAAAAGAGCGTCAGAGTCAGTTAGTCGGCGGTGTTATTCCTGTCACCGAGATTTCCGTTACTGCTCAGCAGTTTTTTGGACTCACTCCTTCGTCCAGGATAGATGTTGCTATGAAGGCCGCATTGGTAAAGCTTACAAAAGCGGAGCAACTTCTAAATGATGGAGAAAAAGACAAAGCGGATAAAGCGCTTGAAGAGTATAAAGAGCTCGTCGTAAGTGCGTCTGATGCATTAAAAGAAGCAGAGAAGTCTGACCCGGGTGAGTATGCTCAGCTACAAAGAAAAATCGATGAGCATATATCATTTTACAAAAAACAATTTGCAGTACTACTGCCGGATCAGAACCTGCACCAGCTGAAAGAGGTAGTTGGCGATGCCGAATTTACCATGGCGGCAACTGATATGGAAAAGACCGAGATCAAGCTTGAGCAGGCGAACGAGAGGCTATTTGAGGCGAAGGAGCTGAGCGAAAAAGGGGAGCATGAACTCGCCAGCGAACAGCTGGAAGAGTACTCAAAAGCTGTTGGCGAGGTGGTTGAGACGATCAAAGATCTGCCACGGCAGGAGCAGGAGCAGGTAGTCGCGGAGGCGCTTGATCAGCCGCAGAGTGCACGAAGCGGTCCTTTGCTACTCAAGACAGTGCTGGATCAGATGGGACGTGATACCAGCCTTGAGGTCTTCAAAACCAATCAGGAAAAACAGGCAGAAGAAGATTCAGATGAGAAAGTTGAAGCAGACCCGGTTACTATAATTGATATTGACGCATCATCGATTAACAAGGTGGAGTAGTTCAAAAATTACTCCCAGCGAGGCCATAAATCCGCCTACGATCCAAAATCTCATCACGACCTTACTCTCGGGCCAGCCTATTGCTTCGAAGTGGTGGTGTAGCGGTGCTATTCTAAATATTTTTTTACCAAAATATTTTTTTGAGATCAGCTGGATTATTATCGAAAGTGTCTCAACCACAAAAATAAATCCGATGAGCGGGAGAATCACGACAGTGTCCGTGAGGAGTGCGATTACACCAAGTGTCGCCCCCAGAGAGAGGGCTCCGGTATCGCCCATATAAAACAGCGCGGGGGGGATATTGAACCATAGGAATGCGAGGGTGGCCCCCACCACGAGGGCACAAAATGCCGCGAGAATAAGAAGGCCTTGTAAATACGCAATAATGCCGAGTGCAAAGAAGGCTATGATGATAAGGCCGGCCGCGAGGCCGTCTAGGCCGTCACTAAAGTTCACCGCGTTCGCAGAGGCGACGACTATAAATGCAAAAAGGAGTATGTACCATGCGCCGAGCTGTACCGAGCCTACGCCTGGAACAGAAATAAGGTCATATCCAAGCTTGAAGTGAAACCACACACCACCCAAAATGCCAAATAAAGTTAGCCACAAAAATTTTGTTTTTACACGAACTCCACGCCTAACACCACGAACATTTAGATAGTCGTCAACGAGCCCCAGCAGTGCTGTAAATACAAGTGTAAAAATAGGCAAAAATGTCTCGTTACGGTTTAGCAGTGAAAAGCGTGTGATATCAAGATATTTGAATAACGGAGAGACTAGTACGAATATTAAGACAGTTCCCCATATTAGTATTCCGCCCATAGTCGGAGTACCTTCTTTTTTTAGATGCAGTTCTCGAAATAGTGATGCCTTTTTACCGTCTATTGTTTCCTCGCGCATTTTTTTAAAAAAACGGTGCTGTATCAGCCAGCCATGAAAGGGTTTTGTAAATATAAACACAAGAAAGAAACTTCCTGCGGTTGAGCCGAAAAGCAGGAAAAAATGACGGAATGTTGCGGCGATGTCTATGGTGAATTCGAACATGGTATGTATTATTCCTGAATATTCCAGTCGTATGCTTGCGATGCCCATTCTACCATGGTTTTTGTCTCCTGGAAGCGGTCAGTACTGTTCAGAATTACTGTTATGAGCTCCACGCCGTTGGTAAGCTCGACAAGACCTACAAAGGACTGTCCGGAGCCTGGAGTGGTTCCGGTTTTTATACCCTTAAATTTGTAGGATTCGTTTCCAAGCAGTTCATTCGTGGTTTTGAGTGTATGTTTAAATAAGCCGCTTATAGAGACTATCTCTTTTTCCTTGGTTCCTACAGTTTGGCGTATAAAATCATACTGCAGTGCGGCTTTTGCCATCTGCATAATGTCATATGCCGTGGAGTACCCGTCTGCAGAATCCAATCCGGCGCTACTATCAAATCTAGTCTGCGATAGTCCTAGTAGATCTGCTTTTGCATTCATTTTTTTTACAAACTCTTCTTCGGTAACAGAATCAAACATCGCAAGCGCAACCGCCGCATCATTGCCTGATGGAATGAGCAGGGCTTCCAGCGCCTCCCCTACATGTAGTTTTTCATTTAAAAAAAGTCCGGCTTTTGATCCAGGAATTTCATGCGGGTTTTTTTGAACATTAACCACTTCATCGAGTGCGTGACCGTCTAATATGACCATAGCAGTCATTAACTTGCTTATCGAACCTATCTGTCTTTTTTCGTGGGCATTTTTTTCAAAAAGAATGCTTTGGGAGCTCATATCCAGCACCAGGGCCGATGTCGCCTGTATAACCGGCGCTACAAACTCGGGATTTTTTACAGGGCCAGTCGGTATCGTTGCGGTTAAAGTACTCGTGAGTCCGAGCGTAGATATCAGAAATGATAGGAAGAGTTTTTCAAGCATGATTATTCTTCAGTTGATTCTGGTGTGGCCGGCGTCATCTGAACTATTCCACGCGTTATATCCAGTTCGTTATATTTCGTAACAAAGTCCTGACCAAGAACTATTACCACCTCCGCATCGCTGAGATAAGGCTCGGTAAGATATTCCTGAGGTACATCTGCAGACTTTTCGCCGCCTATTATTCCCTGTAACAGATCCAGTACTTCAGGCGGCTGTTCCTTGTTCTTATAATAAAGCTTCGTGGTCTGTACATCCTGAGCTGCACCGTTGCCAAAACGGTCAACCTGGAAGCCAAATCTTTGCAGTATCATCTTTGTACCACCAGCCATGCCGGCTGATTTTGTTCCGTTTAGTATCTGTAGTGGCATCGGATTTTCTAACTGTTCGCGATGGTAGGCGCCAAGCTTTATAAAGTTCTGTATATGTGTAAAGACATCACCAGCCGGGAGCAGTACATAAGCTCCGCCGTAGAGTTCACGGACAGGGCTGTATAGGAATCCACCGCGGCGATTCCAGTCATCGTGTAGGGATATGGAAAGCATATTGTTTTCTGTTACGTCTTTGCCGAGTGAAGCCAGGCTCATCAGCTCACGCAGATCCATATTGGTCTCCACGTGATCCTGTACAGCCCGGAACATTTTTTTCAAAAAGCCGGTATCGGTGGCTAGCCCACGGTCTGAGATTTTTTCCCTTAGAGCCACCAACAGTTTTTGCTGTCGATAACTGCGGTCAAAGTCTGATGAACTCTGTCTACTGCGCACGTACTTGAGCGCTGTCTTGCCATCAAGGTGCCGTAGGCCGGCTGGAAGATAAAAACGTTCATAATCATATGTCTCGCCCTTTGGGTAAAGAGGATCATTAATGGTTTTATCAACTACGATATCGACACCACCTAGACTGTCTACGACGGTTTCAAAAGCCGTAAAGTCAACCTTTGCATAGTATTGTACCTGCAGTCCGGAAATCTCAGAAATCTCTTCGCGCAGAATCTCGAGGCCTGCTTTCGAGTCAAATTTTTTCTTTGCAACGTCATATACTTTATTTATCCGTATACCGCCTAAACTGGACGGAGTTACATACAGATCGCGCGGAATCGAAAGAAGCGTAACACCCGATGACTTTGTATCTATACTTGCCAGTATTATTGTGTCAGTAAGGTTTTCTCCTATGTGGCCCTCTCCACCGGCGCCAAGTAGAAGAATATTTGTATTACCGTACTCATCTGTCTGTAGCTCTTTTCCAATGACGGTAGAAAATACATTAAAAAGTCCGCTAATGGAAAAATTGGCAAAGAGCCGGCTTATACCGTATACGACGAAAAATATGACAAGCAGAAGACCGAGCGCGGTGAGAATATTACTATTCGGCTGTATTCTGTAGCTTTGTCTTTGGCCAATACGGCGTTTTTTAAAATGCATGCTTTAAAAACAGTCAAATCAGTAACATAACGGTACTTTAGACTAAATTTCCACCTTTGCCAACCCGCCATTCTCTTATCTACTGGGCATATACCACTGTGGCCCGTATAGTTCCGGTGCTTCCAAGCGCAGTGCCAATCCCGAATACAGTAAATGATCCGTCTGATAATGGGTCGTGGCCGGATATTCCTTCCACAAGGTCAGATAGTGATGAACCCTCAAATATAAATGCCTGAATAGCTGTATTCGTTCCGGAGGCGCGGACATTTTCTATTAACTTCTGTCCGTCTGGCGCTGTGAAGTTAAAAAAATCATTGGTTACCATCAGGTTACTCCAGTCATTAGTCA